>JBBRCC010000009.1:0-59463 GCA_038205175.1 Cytophagales bacterium
TTATTTTCAACTGGCTTTTGAAGAGAGAGTAAGATGATTTTTTCATTGATGGCATTGATTTGCTCTACACCCAATCGCTTTCGGATTTCAACAAAGAGAGATGGATCAAAACATGGATCAACATTAAAACTGGAGAACCCAGGAAAGTACTGCATGTACATGTTTTCCTGGATTTGAAGAATGGTTTCTTCATCACTCAGATTGGCGAGATGTTTAATAATGAGCGCCCCAAGGGCTACTCTGGGGTTTATGCTTGAGGCACCCATCACAGAATTACGCATCACTTTGAAATAGATTCCAACGATATCATCCCATGGAATTAGACGTCCCAGAACGGCCCATCGGTTTTTAGGATCTAATTTTTGGGCAAAAGGGGTCTCAAACCCTTCAATGGTAAGCTGTGTTAAGCTCTGAAATGGCTGCTTGGATGCACGGGTTTTGGTAGCTAGAGGCATATTTGCTTGCACTTAAGCCGCAAAATTAACCTCCAATTTGTTAAAATTCAATAGCTTATGACTTTTTCAGCAGGCCCTAAATATATATAAAACAATGTTTTAATGTTGAATAATGCAAGAATATTCAATAAATAGTCTTGCATATGAAGATTCAATGTGATACATTTGTTAGAAAGGATAAAAGCGCATGTCAAAACTGATGGAGTTCCGGAAGCATTTAAAGCCAGGCCAGGTCTATCGCCGTGCCGATTTAGAGGCATGGTCAAATGCAGTTGACCGTCACCTAAACCTTTTGACGAAGGACGGTACTTTGCAAAAGTTATCTCCAGGATTGTACCACTATCCTAAAGAAAGCGTGTTTGGGATACTCCCCCCAAACGATGAAGCACTTGTTCGCTCTTTTCTCAAGGACGACCATTTTCTTCTGACCTCACCAAACGACTATAATAAATTGGGTGTAGGCACTACCCAACTTTACAACAAGCGTGTGGTGTATAATCACAAACGCCACGGTGAATTCACACTTGGTGGACGGCTATTTACTTTTTTTGCAAAACACCGTTTCCCAAATAAACTTTCAGAAGAATTTTTGCTTGTCGATCTTTTGAACAATCTCAATAGAGTTGCAGAAGACAGGGAAGTATTGCTCAAAAATATCGCTGCCAAGGTTCGTACTATGAACTTAAAGAGACTTAGAAAATCGGTGAACGATTACGGTTCGGTGAAAGCTAAGACGATCCTAAAGCCAGTGTTCCAACAACTTGAGGGACAACATGCAAAGTGACTATCTCCATAATAATACGAATTTCCCGGACTTACTTCAAATCATTGAAGGAGAAACCGGAATTCTGTCATCTTTGATTGAGAAGGACTATTGGATCATGCACGTATTGCATGGCTTAAAAGGACTTGGGTTTGAATTCGAACTTAAGGGAGGGACATCACTTTCCAAAGGCTATAAAATTATTGACCGATTTTCAGAAGATATTGACCTGCATATTAAACCGACCCCAGAGCGGAACATAAACGAAAACCCGAAAAACACCAAAGAAGGTGCAGTAAATTCGAGAAGGAACTATTACGACTGGCTGGCAAAAAATATTCGAATTGATGGGATCATTGCAGTAGAACGGGACACGAACTTTGACGACGAACAGCACTACAGAAGTGGTGGTATTCGCCTGTTTTATAAAAGCGTAACGAAATCGGTTGAGGGTTTAAAAGAGGGGATTTTGTTAGAAGTCGGTTTTGACACCGTTACCCCGAATAATTCCCTGATAATCAGTTCATGGGCTTACGATAGGGCAGTTTCAACCAAAGGAATTTCTATCAAGGATAATCGGGCAATCGACATTCCTTGTTACCACCCCGGATACACGTTTGTAGAAAAATTGCAAACAATTGCGACCAAGTTCCGTAAGGAAAAAGAAACCGGAGAAGAGCGTCCTAATCTGATGCGTCAATACTATGACGTGTATTCCCTTTTAGCGAATACTAAAGTTTTGGCCTTTATTGGAACTGCTGATTACCAAGCACATAAACAAACACGTTTTCCTAAAAAAGACTTTAAAATCCCAATTCGGGACAATGAAGCCTATTTGCTTTCTGATCCGAAACTACGGGAGAGATTCAGGCAAAGATACAAGCAAACTGCATCTTTATACTACGTTGGACAGCTTGACTTTGATTTGCTTTTGGAAAGGTTACATGGCTTTCTGGGTAGGCTTTGATTTAATATTCTGAACTCTATTCAGCTTTTAATGATGAATGAATTTAAATTTATCAGATTTCAAGTGCTTTCGGTACCCTTACAATTATCGTTTTAAACCTATTCAGGCAAATCATACCTATTTGCAGAAAGGCTCTGGCGACCATTTGATTAGGTGGGAATAAACCAAAGATCTCCAATAACAATCAAAACAGACTGAGCAATGAAAGGCTTCATTTATTCACATGGTTCAAACTATAGTTGGGAAGGATTGGGATGAAAAACCCAGTGGGAAAAGTATTCTTCTTTGGGAAACAGAGCCTAATCTGAAACCAATTGTTGCGAAATGGTGGTTGGTAAATTTGAAAACCAGAAAATCAATTCATGAATTGGTTATCCAAAAAATTCTGGCAGACGCTACTTTTCAGGTGATGGGATACAATTCCAGTATCATGGATGTGTGGATTCATGATTTGCGAAGAACATTTGGCAGCTATCAATCCATGGGAGGAACCAGCCTGCATATTATTGGTAAAAGTCTTGGACACAAGTCCATTGCCGCCACTCAGGTCTACGCCAGATTGCAAATGGAACCTTTCCGTAATTCAGTTGAAAAAGCGATTGATCAAATGTTTTGCCGTTAAAAAAAAGGGCTTCTCTAATTCGCAAGTGAAGCCCTGTTTTCTTTTGTTTTTAACCTTAAATTTTACACTTCAAATACCTGTAAATCAGGCGTGTAAACTTTATGATATTGAACAGATGGCTAATGCGATTATAAAATAAAGGCTTCCAAAGTGGGTAATAATCTACCAAACACATTCTAAGACATTCGAGTTCAATATATTCGCAGAACTTTTGAAAGTTACTAGCTTTGATCAGAGCGAGCTTTCAAATTACTGGGAAACGCCTTTGCCACAAGTTCCAGCAACCAACCCCAATCTATTCCTAACTTAATCTTTATTCAGTTCGGGATTCGATTAAAAAAGCTGTAGGGTAGATGTTTAATACCAATTGAAAGAAGGAAATCAATTTAAATTTACACCAATTTTATTGGTATAAATTGTTCTAATAAATTTGTTGTTTCTATTTTTGTTGGTAATTGAGGTTTCCTCAGAATAAAGTTTTAAAATTGAATTTTAATTTTCACCATGGAACTCCTTATTGGAATGGTTACCAGCGTACCTGGTAAAATCAGAAACTTGAAGTTAGCACCTCACAATGGATTAATACCTGTTATTGAGGCCATTATGAATTCAATTCAAGCTATTAGAGAACTACAAAAAAAAGATAAGAATTATGAAGGGGAAATTGAAATTGAGATTGTTCGTCAGATAGAAGGTATTACAGATGAAAAAATTAATACCCAAATTGAATCAGTAAAAATAACAGACAATGGAATTGGATTTACCACTGCAAATCGGAACTCTTTCCATGAAGCAGAATCCACCTAAAAATAAAGTATTGGTGGAAAAGGGGTAGGCAGATAGACATGGCTAAAGGTGTTTTCGTATGCAGAGATTTATAGTCAGTATATAGAGGAAGGGAAAAAATTCCGCTACAAATGCAAATTTGTCCCGAAGAATAATCCATTTGAGTTTGAGCACAATGAAGAATCAAATTCTTTTGACAACTTCAAGACTACCGTTTTTCTACAGTCATCATTAGAGGATTTCAAAAGTGGCCTCTCAATTTCAACTGATGATCTTATTTTTAAAATTGGTTCCAACATTCTTCCAATCCTAGTTTCGAAAGATTGTCCTAAGTTATTGCTTATTGATAATAAGGGCTCTAAAAGTGAGTCATTCAATTTAAACACGATATTTCGATCATCTTATATTCTCGAAAACAGGACAATGCCGTTTAAGGTGCGTGATCAGGTTTTTCAGATTGATGCAATGGTGCTTAAAAATAAAGTCCCCAACTATTTTAATACCATGAACCTTTTTGGGCATGATAGACTTGTATCCAGTTTGCCACTTAAAGACAGAGGAATCGATTTTTCAGACAGTATTTTTGTTACAGATCAAATTTCGGCCAAAGAGAAAAATTCTATCTTTGCAATTGTTAGCTCACCTTTTTTGAATAGTTCTGTTAATCAGGAACGTACCGCTTTTAATCTACCTAATAAGCGAACCGATGAAAATACACTCATAATATCAATTGATGAGATTGAAGTGAAGGCCTTTGAAATTATCAAACAATTGTTTCACAATGAGTTGAATACGATAAGAGATAAAAAATCTTTGAAACTTGACTCTTTAGTTAAAACAAGATTTCCTCAGTTCAGAGTTATCCTGAGCCGATATCCCGATTTTATTGACGATCTAAACCTTAATAGCACCGATGCTGAGATTGAGCATCAGCTAATGGAGGTCAAAACCAAATTTTCCATTGAAGCAAAAAAGAAAGCAAATAAGGTATTAGGTAAGAAGAGGATACATAATAAGGAGCAATATAGCAGACTGTTCGATGAATCAATTCAGGAGCTTTCTGATATAAGTAAATCATCTTTAATTGATTACGTTGTTCATCGAAAAGTGATTATTGAGCTTTTTGAAAAAAGTTTGGAGATGAAAGAAAACGGAAAATTTGACTATTAGAAACACATTCATAATCTAATTTTTCAAACGAGAACTAATTCCGATACCCTGGATTATGATGACCAAAATCTATGGCTGATTGATGAGAAGCTTTCTTTTCACAAGTATTTATCTTCGGATCAACCTCTTGAGAAAAATAAAGAACGCCCTGATATTTTGGCAACCCTATTCGACAAATCATTGGCTTATTCTTCAGAAACTATTGATGCGCCTGTCAATTCCATTGTAATTATAGAGTTCAAAAGACCCGGAAAAGATAACTTTTCATTAGCCGACAATCCCTTTACCCAGATTATCAACTACATAGAAAAATTAAAGAAGAACGAGGGGAAAACCGCTAAAAGACGACCGATAACCGTAGCTCCTAACTGCCGTTTTTAATGTTACATCGTATCTGATTTAAATGAGGATTCTAAAGCCTTGGCCAAGAATCACTTTGGTTATAGAGACAGTCCTGACGGGATGGGGCTCTTTTTGGTAAACACAACTCTGAATATGTACTCAGAGGTAATTACCTTTAACAAGCTTCTTGGAGATGCAAAGCAAAGAAATCGTGTCCTATTCGAAAAGCTAGACTTAGATTAAGGCCATCGTTTTAGAACCTGTCTTTTAAGGATTAAGTTACTTGAGAATAAGGGTTTGGACGATCAATTTCTACCTTATTTTCACAGATAAAAACCCTAAGTTTGCGTTCCAGCCTAAAAGTCTCGTATATTGTACTTTTCAGTTTAATCTGCCTGAAAATCAGGCTTTTCAACATCTTGAATTAACCCTTTGAGGTGGTACACTTGCCAGACGGCGACTTCATTTCAGAGGCTGGTAAAGGAAGCAAAAAATGGAAATTGAAAAATTGGATATGGCTTCACCTGACCTGGTGAATGAGAACTTTGAAAAGCTTGCCGCTCTTTTCCCCAATTGTGTAACCGAAAGTGCCAATGGAAAAGCCATTGATTTTGACTTGCTGAAACAGGAACTAGGCCACGCTGTAGTAGAAGGAACCAAAGAACGCTACCGCTTGGAATGGCCAGGCAAACGGGAAGCGATTGTAACAGCCAACCTGCCTACCACAAAAACCCTGAGACCCATTCGGGAAGATTCGGTCGATTTCGACAACACTGAAAATATCTACATTGAAGGCGATAACCTCGAAGTGCTTAAGCTGTGTTAAGCTCTGAAATGGCTGCTTGGATGCACGGGTTTTGGTAGCTAGAGGCATATTTGCTTGCACTTAAGCCGCAAAATCAACCTCCAATTCGTTAAAATTCAATAGCTTATAACTTTTTCAGTAGGCCCTAAATAGTAACAAGCGTTTGGCCTCCAAAATAAAGTGTTCATTCAAGTAGTCCAAAATGGTGGTATTGGCATGGGCTTTTACTAGATCGTTTAGTTTTTTGGTAGAAATTCCCAGACGATTTCCATAAAAATCTACAGACTTTTCTTTTGCAAAATGAATGGCAGCCAATCTTTCAAACTCTTTGAAGGTAAAAACACCCTCCATGATGCTTGTCTCTATATTTAGTTCCTGAACTTGAATACACTTTTCTAAAAAAACGAGAACCAAACCCAATCTGAATTTCATGGCCATCAGTTTGAGCGGATAGTTCAATTGATTGTATTCCTGTAGCAAGTAGCGTACAAGCTCATCCAATTCCTTAAAATCCTTGACTTCCAATTGCCTGAGAAAAAAGCGATGGGTGCTTTTCAACAATCCAAAACTGAGATAATCTAAATTGAGATGTTGGTTTAAAAACGACTCTGTAAATGCCAGAAAATACCCTTTTGTGACTGGATTGGTTTGCATCGTATGTATCATGCCTTTGGGAACAAACAAAAAACTACCAGGCAACACTTCCGATTTTTCGAGGTTCGCTTCAATAATGCAGTTGCCTTGCTGGACCATGATTACCAAATAGAAATCATTTCTATGAATTTGAACCAATCCAGGGGCAATTTTATCCATAGGATAAAGTGGTGAAATACCCAAACCAATTTCGGGAGCAGAAAAATTACTCAGTTCTCCAAATAAAACATTTGGAGCAGTAAAAACTGAGCTGCCACTTTGGGGCATATTATTGATTGAATTTGGTTTTGTATTCGCCCCAAAGTAGCTTATTCGAATTTAAATTTCCACACTTTGGGCACAAAAGTGCCTTGAAAAGCCAGTTTAGTGAAGCCAGACAGAGTACCAAATAAGTTGGAAGCGATGGATTAGGTAGTTCGCTTATCGGGCGAGGCTCCAGCCTCGTTCGCTCCATCCAAGGCTTCCAGCCTTATTAGAAAACAAGCCCACGAAAACCAATTGCTAAAACATCGTGGATGAACAACGAATGAAGTGATGCAGAACTACTTCAAAGAAGGATTATGGGTACACAGGTAATTGATCGGGTGCAACTAATAAAACGGTTTGCAGAACCTACGATAAGAGTTCGATATTTCAAATATCGAAGTGCGGAAGAACTTAGTAGCAAGAGACCCAGCACCTTTTTGAAGCAAAAGTGCTTCGTTTGCATCTTTGTTTCATATCTTGATTTGATAAAATCCTACTTTTGTCGAAGACAGGAACAGCCAAATTGTTTTTTTATAAACGCCAACTTGAAAACCAAACCTCAGATTTCTGACCAAACTTTTTGGGATATAGATGTTGAAACACTTTCATTTGAAGACGCTTTCGACTGGGTGATATTGCGGGTTTTCGACAAGGGCTCTCTTCAGGAAGTGATGTCGGTGGTTAATTATTACGGCTCAGAAAAAGCAAAAAGCTTCCTCCAAAACGAGGAAAGTTATTTACCAAACCACACTATTCTGCTGGCGAAGGCAATCTTTCAATTAAACTTCAGCGACTTTAAATGCTTAGAAAAGAAGCCATTTCAACAGCGCTTTCCCATGTGCTAAATCGCCTGATGGGCATGGAAAGTCTGTCAAACCACCGCCTTGTTGGCGGCACAGCGCTTGCCATGCAAATTGGGCACAGAATTTCGGTGGACATAAATTTATTTTCCGGCAAGCAATCTGACTATACTGCCATTGAAAAGCAGATCAGGTACGGGTTCGGTGAGGAAGCGAAATTGCTTCACTACACATCCAATCTCCCTTGGGAAAGGAATTTCCCTATCCATTTCGGGCATAAAAACGGATATACTGGACTGGTCAAAATCCTTTCATTTTCCGGCTGAAGAGATAGAGGGAATTCGTTTGGCTAGCTGTAAAGAAATTGCGGCAATGAAAATAGACATCATCACAAGTCCGCCTGAATTTGTGCGCTATGAAAAGAAAGACTATGTCGACCTTGCCTTTTTATTTCAAGATTTCAGTCTGGCTCAATTAATCCCAATCTTCCTACTGAAAAATCCCGGTGTGGCTTTTCCAGAGAGGCTAATCATTGAAGCCTTACAAACTGCTGAGCTTGCTGACAAAAAACCACATCCCCGCATGCTGAAACCTATGGACTGGCCTGCGGCCAAGGATAAAATCAATGAGTCCGTTCAGCAATTTTTGAATAGGGAATTCAATTGAGCAAGTTGCCTATCGGACGAGGCTCCAGCCTCGTTCTCTCCTTCCAAGGCTTCCAGCCTTTTTAGAAAAAAAGCCAATGAAAACCAGCTTCCATCTGTTCGACATTTTCAGTGTCGTTCGCCTATCGCAGAACCGTGTGCGCCTCTGGAGCATTTTTAATCCGAAAATTTGCCAAAGACCTTCGCTACATAATAAAGCTTTTAAGATAATATGTTTTTGTTTGAACCGGGGTCGCAGACCCTACGATAGGGCTTCCAAATTACAAATTTGGAAGAGCCTGTCGTTACATATTACGCCTATACTGCCCGCCTACTTCATACAAAGCATTTGAAATCTGCCCCAGGGTGCAACATTTCACAGCTTCCATCAGGGCTTCGAATATGTTGCCTCCGGTGATCGCCGTCATTTGAAGTTGGTGAAGCACTTTCTCTTTGGTTAGTCCGTTGCGTTGCTGATAGAGGTTGCGGCTGTTGATGGCAAATTCTTTTTCTTCCGCTCCGCTGCGCACCACATTGTCGGGTATCACTGTTTTTGACGATTCAGGATCAAGGAAGGTATTCACGCCTATGATCGGGAGTTCGCCGGTGTGTTTCATTGTTTCATATAGCAATGATTCTTCCTGAATTTTGCTGCGTTGGTACATCCTTTCCATGGCACCTAGCACGCCGCCACGCTCAGAAATGGCTCTAAATTCTGCCATTACCGCTTCTTCTACCAGGTCGCTCAGTTCTTCAATGATAAACGAACCTTGCAGCGGGTTTTCGTTTTTGGCCAGCCCAAGTTCTTTGTTGATAATCATCTGAATGGCCACTGCCCGGCGCACACTTTCTTCGGTAGGTGTGGTGATGGCCTCGTCATAAGCGTTGGTATGCAGGCTGTTGCAGTTGTCGTAAATGGCATAAAGCGCCTGCAGGGTAGTCCGAATGTCGTTGAAACTAATTTCCTGCGCATGCAGACTACGGCCAGATGTTTGGATGTGGTATTTTAGTTTTTGGCTGCGGTCGTTGCCTTTATATTTGTGTTTGATGGCTTTTGCCCAAATGCGGCGAGCCACACGACCTATCACCGAATATTCAGCGTCGATACCATTGCTGAAAAAGAAACTGAGGTTTGGCGCAAATTCATCGATGTGCATGCCCCGGCTGAGGTAGTATTCCACAAAGGTGAAGCCGTTGGATAACGTGAAAGCCAATTGCGTAATCGGGTTGGCACCAGCCTCGGCAATGTGATAGCCTGAAATGCTGACCGAGTAGAAATTACGAACCTGCTTGTCGATGAAATACTGCTGAATGTCGCCCATCATGCGGAGGGCAAATTCGGTGGAGAAAATACAGGTGTTTTGCGCCTGGTCTTCTTTCAAAATATCGGCTTGCACCGTGCCACGAACGGACGAAAGGGTGTCAGACTTGATTTTTGCATACACATCAGCATCAAGCACTTCTTCGCCAGTTGTTCCCAGCAGCATAAGGCCTAAGCCATCGTTGCCATTAGGCAGTTCCCCTTGATAAAGGGCTACTTCTTTGTCTATCCTGTGGGCTTTGATGCGCTCTTTTATTTCTTCCTCCAGTCCGTTTTGCTTAATGTAAAGCTCGCATTGTTGGTCTATGGCCGCATTCATAAAAAAGGCCAGAATGATGGGTGCCGGCCCGTTGATGGTCATTGAAACCGACGTGGAAGGATCGGCCAGGTTAAAGCCGGAATACAGTTTTTTGGCATCGTCGAGGTTGGCAATGCTCACGCCTGAGTTGCCAATTTTGCCATAAATATCAGGACGATGATCGGGGTCTTCGCCATAGAGCGTCACCGAGTCAAAAGCCGTTGACAATCGTTTGGCAGGTAGGTTTTCACTTAAATAATGGAAGCGGCGATTCGTGCGCTCGGGGCCTCCTTCGCCTGCAAACATCCGGGTCGGGTCCTCTCCTTCCCGCTTCAGCGGAAACACGCCGGCTGTGTATGGAAACTTGCCCGGCACATTCTCTGTGTAGCGCCACTTGAGTATGTCGCCCCAGTCTTTAAACTTGGGCAATGACACTTTTCGCACTTTGGTTTGCGACAACGTGGTGTAGGTGAGGTCTTGTTCTATCACTTTGTCACGCACCCGGTAGCGGTATTTATCATCGCTATACTTGGCCACCACATATTTCCAATTGGCCACCACTTTGCGGCACTCACCATCTAGTTTGTGTTCTATTTCGGCATATAGCTTGCGCATTTGCGTCAACAGTTCATCTTCTTCTGTTTTGCCGTCGCTAAGCAGCTGGGCTATCACGCCGTCAATTTGGTACAATCGGCTGGCAATGGCAGCTTGTTCTACTACATATTCACCATACATGTGGTTCAATTCTGCAATTTCGGACAGGTAGCGGGTCCGGTCTGGTGGAATAACAGGTTTGCTCGATTCCATGCCTTCCAGGTTGTCGCCAAAAGTTTTGGTTTTGTTCAGCTTAACCCCTGTTTTAGTTTCCAATTTGGCCATGGTGGCGTGAAACAAGTCGTTGGCGCCCGTGTCGTTAAACTGGGAAGCAACGGTGCCATAAATGGGCAGTTGATCGTCTGGTGTTTCCCACAATTGGTGGTTGCGCTTGTATTGTTTGCGCACATCCCGAATGGCATCAAGGGCTCCTCGCTTGTCGAATTTATTGAGGGCAATAAGGTCGGCAAAATCGAGCATGTCAATTTTTTCCAGTTGGGTGGCGGCGCCGTATTCTGCCGTCATCACATACATGCTCACGTCGCTATGTTCCACAATTTCGGTGTCGCTTTGCCCGATTCCTGATGTTTCAACCACCACCAGATCAAAACCAGCAGCTTTGGCCAGGTCTATGGCACTTTGCACATGCTTGCTCAAAGCCAGATTACTTTGACGGGTAGCAAGAGAACGCATATACACATGTGGGTGATTGATGGCGTTCATACGGATGCGGTCGCCAAGCAAAGCCCCTCCTGTTTTTCGTTTCGATGGATCTACTGAAACAATGGCAATGGTGCTGTCGGGATATTCGTAGAGATACCGCCGAACCAGTTCGTCTACAAGAGATGATTTTCCGGCTCCGCCAGTGCCTGTTATGCCCAGCACAGGGGTTTTGCGTTTGTCAATTTTTTCCTGAATCAGGCTTTTGATAAAAGGCGCCTCGTCGGGCAAATTTTCTGCAATGGTAATGAGCCGTGCCAGTTCATTAGGTCGCCTGGTGCCTAGTTTTTTTACCAATTCCAAAATATGTGGCTCGTCTTCCTCTTCGTCTCCGGCTACGGCCAGGCTTCCTGCATTTTGTCTGAACAAGGGAAAGTCGCACTTTTTAATCACATCGTTGATCATGCCCTGCAGGCCCATTGCCATGCCATCGTCTGGGGTGTAAATCCGGGTAATGCCGTAATTGTGCAGTTCCTTTATTTCAGATGGCAAAATGGTACCACCGCCACCGCCAAATAATTTAATATGACCGCAACCTCGCTGCTGCAACAAGTCAAACATGTATTTGAAATATTCCACATGCCCACCCTGATAGCTGGTAATGGCAATGCCTTGAACGTCTTCTTGAATGGCGCAGTTCACCACTTCATCCACACTGCGGTTGTGGCCCAGGTGAATGACTTCGGCGCCTGTGCTTTGCATAATGCGGCGCATGATGTTGATGGCGGCGTCGTGTCCGTCGAACAGGCTCGATGCTGTAACAATGCGGACGGGGTAGGTTGGCTTATATGGTTCTGTGGTCATGAAGTAAAAAGTGCAAGGTAAAAAGTGCAAAATTACAGACTGTTAATGCCAATAATACATTGACCGTTTTACCTAAGTTTTAACAGTTCCTTTTTGATTGAAGCACATTGATTACAAATGCTTTTTCGGGTCAAATATACTGGTTTTTGGAGTTATTCGAAGTGCAATGATAGATAGCAGTTTGTTCGGAAAGTCAATTTTTCAACATAGAAAACGGCCAGGTTGCTGAAACAGTCAACATCGGAATTTCTTTAAGCAGGTTTGAAATATCAAAGCCTGAACTGTTGACAAGGAATTTTATCCAAACAAGTTGCTTAAGCCTCAATTTCCACCTCTACTTCTTCTTTTTCTTCCGCAAGATCTTTCTCCACCCTCAAGCTATCGATGATGAATTTCTGACGCTCAGGGGTATTTTTTCCCATAAAGTAGTTGAGCAGTTTTGGAATAGAATGTTCCTGCTGCAGCAAAATGGGGTCTAGTCGAATATCTTCACCAATAAACCTTCCAAACTCATCGGGCGAAATTTCACCCAGGCCTTTGAACCGGGTAATTTCAGGTTTAGGTCCTAATTTTTGAATGGCGTTTCGGCGCTCTTCGTCGGTGTAACAGTAAATGGTTTCCTTTTTATTTCTCACCCGAAAGAGCGGCGTGTCGAGAATAAACACATGGCTGTTTCGCACTAGATCAGGGAAAAATTGCAGGAAAAAAGTCATAATTAAAAGCCGAATGTGCATGCCATCTACGTCAGCATCAGTGGCAATCACAATGCGGTTGTAGCGCAGGCCATCTATGCCGTCTTCAATATTCAGAGCGTGCTGCAGCAGGTTGAATTCTTCGTTTTCATACACCACTTTTTTAGTCATTCCAAAGCAATTGAGTGGTTTACCTCTCAAACTAAAAACTGCCTGAAACTGCACATCTCTCGATTTGGTGATTGATCCGCTGGCAGAATCTCCTTCTGTGATAAACAAAGTGCTCAAGTGCCGGTTTTCGTTTTTTTCTTCGTTGAGGTGAATGCGACAATCCCTCAATTTTTTATTGTGCAGGTTGGCCTTTTTAGCTCTTTCATTCGCCAGTTTTTTAATGCCTGCAATTTCTTTTCGCTCCCGCTCACTTTGCATTATCCGCTTCAACATGCCATCGGCAACAGCAGAATTTTTGTGCAGGTAGTCGTCGAGTACCTTTTTTACAAAATCGTTTATCCAGCTTCTTACCGTGACTGTGGAGTCTGGCGCCACAGTATTTGAACCCAATTTGGTTTTCGTTTGCGATTCAAAAATTGGTTCTTGAATTCTTACTGCAATAGCCCCAACAATGGAAGCCCGAACGTCGGACGATTCAAAATCTTTCTTAAAATATTCCCGCACTGTTTTTACAACAGCCTCCCTGAAAGCAGCCAGGTGAGTTCCGCCCTGGGTGGTGTGCTGCCCATTTACAAACGAATAATATTCTTCTCCGTATTGCTGCCCGTGGGTCAAGGCCAATTCAATATCAGTTCCCTTCAAATGGATGATGGGGTATCGAATTTCTTCTGCATTGGTTTTGTTGGTGAGCAGGTCGAGTAAGCCGTTTTGCGAAAAAAACTTTTTCCCGTTCAGTGCAATGGTAAGACCTGAGTTGAGGTAAGCATAGTTCCAAATCTGACTTTCCAGAAAATCAGGAATATACCTGAAGTGTTTGAAAATATTTCCGTCCGGCTCAAAGGCCACAAATGTGCCGTTGCGATCTTTGGTTTCGAACTCTGGAGCATCGTTGGTAAGCTCACCGCAAGTAAACTCAGCCATTTTAGCTTTTCCATCACGCACCGACTGTACTTTAAAGTATCGGCTCAAAGCATTTACGGCTTTCGTTCCCACGCCATTTAAACCAACCGACTTTTGAAAAGCGCCACTATCGTATTTACCTCCGGTATTTATTTTCGACACGCACTCTACCACTTTGCCTAGCGGAATGCCCCGGCCATAGTCACGTACTTCCACCCGGTGTTCGGTAATTTTAATATCAATTTGCTTGCCGTTGCCCATCATGTGCTCATCGATGCTGTTGTCAAGCACCTCTTTCACAAGCACATAAATGCCGTCGTCGAAGGCCGAACCATCGCCCAACTTGCCAATGTACATACCAGGGCGCAAGCGAATGTGCTCACGCCAGTCGAGCGATTTAATACTGTCTTCGTTGTAAACTACCTGATTCTCGGCCATGATTTGATTTGATATTGTGGATGTGTTGGCACAAAATTACGCATCATTCGTAATATTGGTAAAAAGTATTCCGTTGCACAAACATGTTGACCCAATGGGAAAAAAACTAATTTCGCCCCGGTTAGCGATTCAACAAAGTTCATGGCAATTAATTCAGAGGCATTCGAGCAGGTAAAAAAAATATTTTATTCCTTTTTGGAGAAGAAAGCGTTGCGCAAAACACCGGAACGATTTGCCATTTTGGAAGAAATTTACACCCGTGGTGGGCATTTTGATGTAGAATCACTCTACATCAGCATGAAAAACAAGAACTACAGGGTGAGCCGGGCAACGGTTTACAACACGCTCGACCTCTTGCAAGAATGCGAATTGGTAACCAAACATCAGTTTGGCACCCACCAGGCCCAGTTTGAAAAGTCATTTGGATTTCGGCAACACGACCACCTCATTTGCACCGATTGCAATAAAGTGCTGGAATATTGCGATCCAAGAATTTACAACATTCAAAAAATGGTGGAAGAAATTCACCAACAAAAAGTGCTGCATCATTCCCTCATTATGTATGGAACATGCACCAAAGAACATTGTGAAAATAGAAAATAACAACGCATTCATGCGCCAAAAAAAGAGTTTAGTCCTGCTACTTATTTGCTTCGTTACTTCTGTTCAACTTTTTGCCCAAGGAGGGGAAATTGAAGATGTGGAGTTCATCATTGAAAAAGATCGAAAAATCGAAATGCCTGAAATCATCAGGAATTTTGAAAAGAACAACACCGCCCTAAAACCTGCTCCAGCGCCAAAACAAACCTACAGCTACAAGCAATATACCATGGATATTTTGCCAGTGGAGCCAAAATTGAGATTGGTGCAGCTGAAACAAGATCCGCTTGAAAAACTATATCCAGGCTATGTGAGAGCTGGTTTTGGCAATTACGGAAGCACTATGCTTGATGCATTTATCAACAGCAAACGCACCAAAGACTATGCCTATGGCGCCAGTTTTCGCCATTTCGCATCGGCCAATGGACCGGTAGAAAATTCGGGCTGGAGCCGAAATCACCTTTCGGGTTATGGAAAATATTTTCTCAAAAAAGCTACGCTTGAGGGCGATTTCACTTACGGACGAGAGCGCTATAATTTTTACGGCTACGACCAGGAACGCTTCAAAAATCGGGAGGCTGACTCTGTAAGGCAGGTGTTTAACACGGTGGCCTTTCGGACAAGGTTGAGCAACAACAAGCTCGACAGCATTACCATCTATGATGCCCGGTTAAACTTTTTTAACCTGGCCGACCGCTTCAATGCAGGTGAATTTGAAGTGCAAGGTTTGCTGAATGGTTCCAGAAAATTAGACAAAACTTCAGCCATTGAGCTGCAAAGTGAAGTCTCGCTCAGCCGTTACAGAGACTCATCCAGCATCAGCAGAAACCTGATCAGAGTTCGCCCTACCTATCACTTTCAGGTATCAGGATTTGAAGTGGAAGCAGGTTTTAACTTTGTGTACACCAACGACACCGTGGGCAGCAATGCCCATTTTTACCCAATTTTGAAGGCATCGTATGATTTCATACCGGGCAAACTCAATTTATATGCCGGGCTTGGCGGCGACATGGAAAAACAATTGCTGCGCTCTCACCTGGCCATGAATCCATTTTTAGGACCCAATCAGCGTATTTTCC
Source organism: Cytophagales bacterium (assembly GCA_038205175.1). Lineage (GTDB taxonomy): Bacteria > Bacteroidota > Bacteroidia > Cytophagales > Flexibacteraceae > JBBRCC01. The sequence goes on from JBBRCC010000009.1 coordinate 15,872, forward strand.
ACACCAATCGTTATCTGGATTTGTATGTTGGTGCCAAGGCCAATCCTGCTGCCAATTTCACGGTTGATGCATCGCTTCAATTTGCCAATTACCGTTGGTTGCCATTCTATATGAACGATGGCGCAGACAGTTCCCGAATGATGATTGTGTATGCATCAGGTGGCAGCCGGGTGGTAAGATTTAACCTTTCGGGAGTGTATCAAGCTTCTTCAGACCTGCAAATTGGTGTACGTATGCAGGCACAATCTTTCTCTCTCGACACCTTGAAACGACCTTACCACACACCCACTTTCCAATTGGCAGGATTTGCAAGAGCTAGCTTGAGCGAAAAAGTGCTTGTCTCCGGAGAATTGCAATATTACAATGGCATGTATGCCCGCACCATTCAAACCAAAGGAGAAACGAAATTGCCCGGCTTTGCCAACCTCAATCTGAAAATGGAGTACCTGATTTCGGATAAATTTTCTGCCTTTGTTGAGGTAGATAATGCATTGAACCAAAAGAATCCAAGATTTTTGTATTATCCAACAAGGGGAATACTATTTTTGCTCGGAGCTACAGCCTCATTTTGATGCTGAAAGTAACCAAATATTGAAGCACAACACATGATAGAAGAAACACTCGAAGACCTACTGCACGAACACGAAATGGTGGTGGTGCCTGGTTTAGGGGCATTTCTCACACAACCGGCTCCTGCTGAGGTCAATTTTGGCAGTCACCAAGTTGCCCCTCCGTCAAAATCCATTGTTTTCAATCCGAAAGTATTGGCCGGTGGAAGTAAACTTACAGAAGCCTTGGCTTTGACCATGGGTTCCAGTCAGGAATACGCACGTCAGGCCATAGAAAATTACACCGATGTATTGAAAGAACAACTGACTTTAGGCGGCAAAGCCTGGGTTGGTCGTTTAGGAGAATTGAATTTAGGCTCTGATGGCAGTTTGCAGTTCAACCCAAATCCAACCATCAATCTTTTGCCAGAAAGTTTTGGACTTTCTCCTGTACATGTAGTGCCCGTTGCATTACAGGTTCGCAAAAAAGAAGAGCGAAAAGGTTTTGTGGTGCCAATCGACCCGGCTTATTCCAGCAGCGCAAGCCGAAGAAATGGAGCCAGGGTTCGTATATTGGCTACCAGGGTGTTGCCCATTGCGGCCTCTCTCTCCGGTTTGCTCATTGCAGGTGCAGCCATTTATTGGCTGAACACCGGAAGACCAAACATGGACATGGCGGATTTTAATCCGTTTAACAAAAAAGAGTTGTTTCAGCCTTCGAATACTCAAGCAGCTTCGGAATCTCCAGCAGTACAAACGCCAGCAGAAGTATCAAAAGAATCTACGATTCCTGAAGCACCACAAGCATTTCAAGAAGATATTCAACCAGAAGAAACAATGGTTGTCGAACATGCGCCTATTGTTATTTCACAATCCTTTTTTGTGGTAGCAGGAAGCTTTTCTAAAGAAGAAAACCTGGTTAAAATGAAAGGCTTGTTGGCCTCTAAAGGTTATGAAGCCATTGAAATGGAAGAGAAAACGCCAAGCGGGGCTACCCGAATAGCCGCAGCAAGTTTTACCAGTAAAGAAGAAGCCCGGCAATTTATAGCTGAAAAACAAACGGAATTTGAAGAGCAATTATGGGTATTTACCAAATAATGACTCGAATTCCACGTATTATCACGCCTTGCATACAAACGAAAACACTTTTCATCATTTTTGCCGGCGATATCACCATCGCCAACGTACTACACTATGAATAACTTCCTTTTCATTTTAGCTCAAATCACCACAACCGATGAGCCGGTAGCCAAAGAAAGTGTAACCATTTTAGACCTGGCCATAAAAGGTGGTTGGTTTATGATACCCATCGTGGTATTGTCCATTTTGGGTTTCTATGTGTTTTTTGAGCGCTTGATGGCATTGAAAAAAGCAACTGCTGATCCAGAACAATTTATAGCCAAAATTAAGGAAATGGTGCTTTCGGGCGACATCAAAGGGGCTAAACTGCTGTGTGCACAATACAACACGCCGGTTTCCCGGATGATAGATAAAGGCCTGAGCCGCATTGGGCATCCTTTGAAAAATATAGAAGCAGCCATTGAAAATGTGGCTAAAATTGAATTGTACCTGCTCGAGAGAAACCTGCCTATTTTAGCCACTGTGTCTGGAGCTGCACCCATGGTTGGATTTCTTGGAACAGTAACTGGTATGATTGGTGCTTTTATCGCCATTGCCCAGGAAGAAGGCAATGTGAGTCCTAAATTGTTGTCGGCAGGTATCTATGAAGCCATGATTACTACAGCGGCAGGTTTGATTGTTGGTGTAATTGCCTATTTCTTTTACAACTACTTGGTGACCAAAATTTCTAAAGTTGTGCACCGCATGGAATACACTGCCATTGAATTTCTGGACCTTTTGCAAGACGCACGATAATCTGCTCCATTATGAACATCGAACGTAAAAGCAAAATAGACACCAGTTTCAACATGGCCTCCATGACAGATTTGGTGTTTCTGCTGCTGATTTTCTTCATGCTGATTTCAAATTTTGTGACACCTTCGGGTTTGCCAGTAAACTTACCGTCCAGCAAAGCATCGAACATAGCGCTGCAAAAAATGGAAGTAACCATCACGAAAGACCTCCGCTATTTTATAAATGGAAAAGAAGTATCGTTGCAGCTAATCAGGCCAACCTTGGCAGCCGAATTGAACGGACAGGAAGGTTCGGTAGTTTTAAACATTGATAAGGATGTTCCTGTTGAACACTTTGTGCGGGTGGCTGGCATTGCCAACGAGCTGAAAGCCAAAGTTTCGATAGCCACTCGTCCTGAATAAATAAAAAACACATGCGATTTATTATGGTGGCCCTTTGGGTCATTTCTGTGGGAGGCTATTTATACAACCTTTTCACGACCTACGGCAACATGACGCCACACATCGACTTCCCGCTTTTGGGAAGTTTTGTATCCAAAGACGTTTACTTTTTTGCGTTCACGGGTCTTTTCATGGCCTTCACTTTTGTGTTTTATGCCCTGAACCATGTTATTTACAAGTTGCCCAAACATCTATATGTTATTCCCAACAAGCAGTTTTGGCTGGCTTCGGTAGACAACAAAAGGGCACTGAATTATTTATTGGTGAATTGGAACTATGCCGCCGCCATGGTGGTCAATTACTTTTGCATATACATTATGCTGATAGCTGAAGCCGAAAACCATTACGAAGGCGAAGTAGACAACGCCTTGCATTGGTTCTACAAACCTGGTTTGGTGATGCTTGGCAGCCTGGTGCTACCTTATTTCAGACTAAAGGTTTCGAAAATTAGTTTGGGCGATAGGGATTCGGATTAAATTTAACGATCCTCTCTACTGCACGAATTTCTCTCCCAAAAATTCGTTGACTTAGTTTGCTCTTCGTGAACTTTGTACTTTGAGGGAGGCCAGCCTCTACTTTAAACCAAATACCCAAACAAGTTGTCGTTCTTGTTCAACTCCGTGAAGTTGAAATGAAATGCTTTCAGGTTACCAATCAGCAATTCATAATCTGAACGATTTTTTAGCTCCACACCCACCAAGGCTGGGCCGGTTTCTTTGTTGTGTTTTTGCATGTATTCGAAGCGGGTAATGTCGTCGTCAGGGCCAAGCACATGATTGACAAACTCTTTCAAAGCACCAGGACGCTGGGCAAAACGAATGAGAAAATAGTGTTTCAAACCCTCAAACTGCAAGCTTCTCTCCTTTATTTCCTGCATGCGGTCAATATCGTTGTTGCCACCACTCACCACACAAACAACAGTTTTGCCCACAATTTCATCGGCCATGGCATCCAATGCCGCCACCGACAAAGCACCCGCAGGTTCGGCCACTATAGCGTCTTCGTTATATAGCTTTAAAATGGTGGTGCAAACTTTGCCTTCAGGCACCAACAACATTTGATCCAAGACCTGTTTGCAAAACGGAAAAGTAACAGCTCCTACTCTTTTCACAGCAGCTCCATCTACAAAGGTATCGATGTCCAACAGTGTCACCGGCTCACCCTTTTGAAGTGCCTGAAACATAGCTGGCGCACCTTCCGGTTCTACGCCAATTACTTTCGTTGATGCTGAATATTGCTTAAAATAGCTTCCCACTCCTGCAGAAAGTCCGCCTCCGCCTACTGGCAAAACCAGAAAATCGATATGAGGCAAATCCTTTAAAATTTCAATTCCCACGGTGGATTGGCCTTCAATTATTTTCAAATCATCGAAAGGTGGAATGAAAGTAAGGTTGTTATCGGCTGTGAATTTTCGGGCATACGTTGCACAATCGTCGAATGTATCGCCCACCAAAACTACATCCACATATTCTGCCCCAAACATCTTGGTTTGGTTCACCTTTTGTTTTGGTGTAATGATGGGCATAAAAACGGTGCCATGCACTTTGAGCAGTTTACAACTATGTGCAAAACCCTGAGCATGGTTTCCGGCACTGGCACAAACAACCCCTGCACCTAGCTGATGCTGTTCAAGTTGGGATATCATGTTGTGTGCACCACGTATTTTGTAAGAGCGAACCACTTGCATGTCCTCCCGTTTCAAGTAAACCTTGCAACGATATTTGTTTGACAAAGAACGATTTAACTGTAGGGGAGTATGATGCACTACATCTTTCAATCGACCAAGTGCCGCCTCAAAATCCAAACCCTGAACCACTTTAGAAATCATGGCTTACAGGTATTTGTTCATAGCGTCCACGTAAGCATAGGCCGATGCTTTCACAATATCGGTGCTAAAACCAGAGCCAAAGTAAGATTTACCATCGGCCATCAGGCGGATGTTTACCTTGCTCACATCATCGCTGCCACCTTGAATGGCTTGAATTTTAAACTCTTTCAATTCAACCTCTTGACCTACAATACTTTCAATTGCTTTAATAGTAGCATTAACCGGGCCATTTCCTGTACTTTCTGCTTCATATTCTTTACCTCTAAAAAGCACATTTACAATAGCTCTTGGAGGCACTCCGTTGCCACAATAGACTTGCAGATTTTGCAACACCATACCATTTTTATAACTTGTTTTGGTGGTCTTGCCCATCAACAGAAGCAAGTCATCGTCGTTGATTTCCATTTTCTGGTCTGCCAGCGAAAGAAAATTGGCGTACACTTCTTCTAAGTTGAGTTTGTCGATGGTGTAGCCCAGCCTCTCCAAATGGTGACGCAAAGCATGCCTGCCACTTCGGGCCGTGAGTATGATGTCAGACTTGCCAAAGCCAACATCAACAGGATTAATGATCTCGTAGTTTTCCCTGTGCTTCAAAACGCCATCTTGGTGAATGCCAGAACTGTGTGCAAAGGCATTTTTGCCAACAATAGCCTTGTTTGGCTGAACAGGCATGCGCATCATTTGGCTCACTTTGCTACTGATTTCATAAAAATGACGGCTATTGATGCCTGTTCTATAACCCAAATGGTGGTGGGTACGCAGAATCATCGCCACTTCTTCCAATGCTGTGTTTCCTGCTCTTTCGCCTATTCCATTAATGGTGCACTCTACCTGTCTGGCGCCGTGCATGACGCCAGCTAAAGCATTGGCAGTTGCCATACCCAGGTCGTTGTGACAGTGAACCGAAATAATGGCCTTGTCAATGTTGCTCACATGTTCTTTCAGGTATTTGATTTTGGCACCATATTCTTCGGGCAGGCAATAGCCATTGGTGTCGGGAATATTCACCACTGTGGCGCCTGCAGCAATTACAGCTTCAATCATTTGGGCCAGAAAAGCATTATCGGCACGCCCTGCATCTTCTGCATAAAATTCCACATCTTCCACAAACCGTTTTGCATATTTCACAGCTTCGACACCTCGTTGCAGCACCTCTTCCCTATTGCTGTTGAATTTATGTTTAATGTGTACATCTGAAGCTCCAATGCCAGTATGAATTCTTGGTCTGGCCGCATGCTTTACAGCTTCAACGGCACAATCTATATCGCCCTGGTTGGCACGGGTTAGCGCACAAACAATAGCATGCTTGATAAGTTTCGACAGCTCAACTACAGATTGAAAATCGCCCGGACTTGATATAGGAAATCCAGCTTCGATCACATCTACACCTAATGCTTCGAGCGACTCAGCAATTTCAAGTTTTTCAGGTGTAGTCAATTGACAGCCAGGAACTTGTTCACCGTCACGTAAGGTAGTATCGAAAATGTAGATTCGGTTTGGGTCATGTATCATATTCCTGATGTTCTGCGTGTTGTTTCATGTGTTTGATAACCATTTCGCCCATTTCGCTGGTGCCCAACCAAAAGGCTTTTTCTGTTTGACTATTGGCAATATCTCCGGTACGATACCCGGATTTTAAGGTCGATTTTATGCCATCCAGTATTAATTGGCTTTCTTGCTTCAACCCAAAACCTATGTCGAGCATAAGTGCTGCAGAGAGCATAGAGGCAAGCGGATTGGCCAGATTTTTTCCAGCAATATCATGCGCCGAACCGTGGATTGGCTCAAAAAAACCCGCTCCTTCCCCAACTGAGGCACTGGCCAACATGCCCATACTTCCGGCTATTTGCGAGGCTTCATCTGTGAGTATGTCGCCAAAAAGGTTTCCTGTAAGTACCACATCAAACTGCTTTGGATTCTTCACCAATTGCATGGCGGCATTGTCTACAAACAGGTGGGAAGTTTCCACGTCTGGGTATTTCACGGCCACATCTTGCACTACTTCTCGCCAAAGCCTTGAACTTTCCAAAACATTGGCCTTATCAACCGAACAGAGTTTTTGCTTCCGGGTTTGCGCAGCTTGAAAAGCTTTGTGGGCAATGCGTTCAATTTCGTACCGGTGATAAATCATTAGATCTGAAGCTGTATTTCCTTCATTCTCCCGTTTTTTTTCACCGAAATACACATCACCGGTCAGCTCTCTGAAAAACAGAATATCTGTACCAGCCAACACTTCTGGTTTCAAACTTGACGCATCTAACAGTTCATCGAAGAGCAAAATCGGGCGGAGATTGGCATACAAACCGAGTTCTTTCCTGATTTTCAACAATCCTTGTTCAGGCCTCACTTTCAATGAAGGGTTGTTGTCGTACAAAGCATGACCAACAGCTCCAAACAAAATGGCATCTGATTTACGGGCCAATTCGAGGGTAATATCGGGCAGTGGTTCGCCAGTTTTTTCAATCGCCACATGACCCATTTCTGCGGTTTGAAAACCAAAATGGTGTCCAAATAATGCTGCAACAGTCTCCAGGGCTGCTTTCCCCCAAGTTGTTACTTCGGCTCCAATGCCATCGCCAGCTATCACCAAAATGTTCTTTTTGACGCTCATGATGGATAGCTTTTTTCAGTTTCAAATGTCAATATATTGCCCATTTGGTTCAACAGATAATCGATATCATCGTACCCATTGATGAGACATGCCTTCTTGTATGGATTGATCTCGAACGTTTCGGCCAAGCCCAATGCCTGAACAGAAATATTTTGATTTTCCAGATTAATGGTCAATTCTAGCTTTGGATTGTTGACTAATTCTCTAAGCACGGTTTGCAAAAATTCTTCGCTCACCTGTACTGGTAACAAACCATTGTTCAGGGCATTGCCTTTAAAAATATCGGCAAAAAAACTGCTCACAACAGCTCTAAAACCAAAGTCAGCCAATGCCCATGCTGCATGTTCACGACTGCTTCCACAACCGAAATTTTTGCCTGCAATCATGATTTGCCCTTGGTAATCTGTTTTGTTGAGCACAAAATCGCTTTTAAGATTTCCTGCTTCATCGAATCGCCAGTCACGGAACAAATTTTCGCCAAAGCCTTCTCTTGTAGTAGCTTTGAGAAAACGAGCCGGAATAATCTGATCGGTATCAACATTTTCATTTGGAAGAGGCACCGCCCTTGAAATCAATGTTTTAAATGCCTGGGTACTCATAAAGCTTCGGCGTTTTCAGTTTTTAATAGCAGTCTGAAATCAGTAACTTTACCTGCAATGGCGGCTGCGGCTGCTGTGAGCGGACTTGCTAGAAATGTTTTGGAATTGGGACCTTGCCGACCTTCAAAATTTCGGTTGGAAGTTGAAACACAGTATTTTCCCGGTGGAATTTTGTCTTCATTCATTCCCAAACAAGCACTGCAACCCGGTTCTCGAAGTTGAAAACCTGCTGCATCAAAAATTTTATCCAACCCTTCGCTTATGGCTTGCTGCCGCACGAGATTTGAACCAGGCACAATCCATGCCGTCACGTTCGGGTGCTTGGTTCTACCTTTCACCAGATTGGCAACTTCCCGAAGATCTTCAATCCTTGAATTGGTGCAACTTCCGATAAAAACATAGTCGACCGGATGACCCAGCAGCTGAACATCGGCTTGTAAAGCCATGTAATCTAAGGCTTTGAGGTAAGATGGCCTTTCGCTTGCAAGCATATTTTCACTTGCCGGAATGGTTTCCTGAATGCCAATTCCCATACCCGGATTGGTGCCAAAGGTGATCATAGGTTCCACATCCTCAGCCTGAAATGTGAGCGTTTTATCGAAGCTGGCATCTAGGTCGGATTGCAGTGTTTTCCAATATTCAAGGGCAGCATCCCAATCTTTTCCGTAAGGTGAAAACAGTTTGTTTTTCAGGTACTTACATGTAGTTTCATCGGGTGCCACAATGCCACCTCTAGCACCCATTTCAATGCTCATGTTGCAAACCGTCATGCGGCCTTCCATGCTCAGCGACGTGATTGCTTCACCCGCATATTCGATAAAATAGCCTGTACCTCCACTGGATGTTACCTTCGACAAAATGAACAGGATGAGGTCTTTGGCACTTATTCCCGGCTTCAGCTTTCCGTTTACCTCAATTTTCATGGTTTTGGGTGGCATGAGCAACAAGCATTGTGTAGCAAAAACTTCTTCCACTTGAGAAGTGCCAATTCCAAAAGCTACAGCACCGAAAGCACCATGGGTTGAAGTATGGCTGTCGCCACAAACAATAGTGTGCCCGGGTCGGGTGATGCCCAATTCTGGACCAATCACATGCACAATGCCTTGATATGGATGGCCGAGACCATATAATTCAATGCCAAACTCTTCACAGTTTTTGGTGAGCATGGCCACCTGCTTGCTCGACAATTCTTCCTGAATAGGCAAATGTTGATGCCAGGTTGGGACATTGTGATCGGCAGTAGCAAAAGTTTGTTTTGGCCTCAAAACCGGCAAACCTCTTTTTCGTAATCCGTCAAAAGCCTGTGGACTAGTAACTTCATGAATGAGATGGGTGTCGATGTACAACATATCGGGAAAGCCCTCCGTTTTGTTGACCACATGCGCATTCCAGATTTTTTCAACCAGTGTTTTGGCCATGGAATTGTTGATTGTCAGTTATTTTTGATTTTCAGGTCTCAGACTACGGACGGTTTTGCCAGCTTGCCATAGCTCGCTTTCCCTCAGTGCTTTCAATTCTACTTCCAGCTTTTCCCTGTAGTCGGGCTTGCTGTTCGATTCTATAGATTTGGCCGCCTCTACTCCCGATGCCACACTTTCGTACAATTCTTCGAACACTGGTTTGGTGGCGTCTTTGAATTTTTTCCACCAGTCGAGCGCACCTCGCTGGGCCGTGGTTGAACAATTGGCATACATCCAGTCCATCCCGTTTTCGGCAACTAAAGGCATGAGCGACTGGGTGAGCTCTTCCACAGTTTCATTGAAAGCTTCGGAAGGTGAGTGGCCTTTGCTTCTCAACACCTCATACTGAGCCGCAAAAATTCCTTGAATACAACCCATGAGTGTGCCTCTTTCTCCAGTTAAATCAGAATAAACTTCCTTTCTGAAATCGGTTTCGAAGAGGTAGCCACTTCCTACTGCAATACCAAGTGCTACCACCCTTTCATAAGCTTTTCCAGTGGCATCCTGAAGAATGGCATAGCTAGAATTGAGTCCCCGGCCTTGCAAAAACATGCGCCTCAGCGAAGTGCCTGAACCTTTTGGGGCAACCAAAAATATGTCAACATCTGGAGGTGGAATGATGCCGGTTTGCTGATTGAAAGTGATGCCAAAGCCATGAGAAAAGTAAAGTGCTTTGCCAGGCGTAAGGTGTTTTTTCACTGTCGGCCAAAGTTCAATCTGGGCCGCATCGCTTAACAAGTAGCAAATGATTGTACCTTTTTGGAGGGCTTCTTCAATTTCGAATAAGGTTTCGCCGGGCACAAAACCATCGGCAACTGCTTTGTCCCAGGTTTTTGAGCTTTTGCGCTGACCAACAATGACATTGATGCCGTTGTCTTTTTGGTTTAAGGCTTGTCCCGGTCCCTGCACTCCGTAACCAATTACCGCTACAACTTCGTTTTTGAGCACTTCCTGTGCTTTTGCCAATGGAAATTCTTCCCGGGTAACTACGTTTTCTTCAACGCCTCCAAAATTCAATATTGCCATGTTTTTGATGATTAATGTTTTTGAATGATTGTGTTCTTTTTGCGAACCTACATGGTGAAAACTTCACCCTGACGGCTTAAAAATTCATTTTCGATGGGAGCAGTGCCAGGTTGCTCAGCCTCAAATTCTTTCAGTTTGGCATGAAAACCTTGGCTGTCTTTGATGATGGCCACCCTGGCACTTCGCACAAATTCGATGAGGCCAAAAGGTTCCAGCACTTCAATGAGCTTGTCGGTTTCTTCCCTGTGTCCGGTGGTTTCAAAAACTGTATAGTCTTTTCTAATCACCACCACCCTGGCACCATGTGCCCGAAGCAGGCGTTCTACCAATGCTTTTTCTGCTATTTCTTCTGTTGAAACCTTGTACATGGCCAATTCTTGCCATACTATTTCATCGTTGGTGTTGTAATATGCCTTCAACACTTCCACCTGTTTTTCAATGTGCCTGCATAGTTTCGACACTACTTCTTCGCTTTCCTGAATCACAATGGTGAATCGGTGTACACTTTCGACTTCGGTAGGCGAAGTGTTCATGCTTTCGATATTGATTTTCCTTCTGGAAAAAATGATGGCAATCCGATTGAGAAGACCAACCTGATTTTCGGTGTAGACGGAAATCGTAAACTCCTGTTTCATACTACTTTAATCTTATTTCGCTTACACTGCAACCTGACTGCACCATGGGAAACACATTCTCTTCCCTCGCTACCATTACTTCCAAAACATAAGCTCCCCGATGGTTGAACATGGAAGTCAGTGCTTCTTTGAGCAATGATCGCTCGCTTACTTTACCAGAAGCTATTTTATAAGCTTGTGCAACAAGGCCATAGTCCGGACTGTCGATATTGACAAACGAATACCGCTTTTCGTGAAACAATTGCTGCCACTGCCTCACCATACCTAAAAATCTGTTGTTTAAAATAATGATTTTAACATCGACCTCACTTTGCATAATGGTGCCCAATTCTTGAATCGTCATCTGAATGCCACCATCGCCAATAATGGCAATTACCTCCCGCTCAGGAGCACCGAATTTGGCGCCAATGGCAGCGGGCAAGGCAAAGCCCATGGTGCCTGCGCCACCCGACGTGATGTTACTTTTCGATTGGTTGAAATGTGCGTAACGACATGCAACCATTTGATGCTGACCTACATCAGTAACTATGATGGCATTGCCTCCAGTCAGTTCATTCAACTGGTCAATCACCTCCGCCATCGACAGTTCAGGCCCTTCAGGTTTGAAATGCTTTTTGATGCAGGCTTCTTCTTCAGCTTGCTTAAATTCATCGAACCTGGCCAACCATTCCGGATAAACTTTAGGCTGAATCAGTTTCGTGAGCAACGGCAAGGTGTCTTTACAATCGCCCCAAACAGGCACAGTTGTCTTTACATTCTTGTCAATTTCCGATGGATCAATGTCTAAGTGGATTACTTTGGCTTGTTTGGCATACATGTCGAGCCTGCCTGTTACCCTGTCGTCGAAGCGCATACCCACAGCAATGAGGACATCGCATTTGTTCGTGAGCACATTTGGCCCATAGTTACCGTGCATGCCGAGCATGCCCATGTTCAATGGATGAGAAGTTGGCAATGCGCTTAGCCCTAAAATAGTCCAGGCAGCTGGTAAACCACCCTTTTCGATAAAATGCTTAAATTCTTGTTCGGCTTTTCCCAGGATTACACCTTGACCAAACACCACAAATGGTTGTTTCGCCTGGTTAATTAAAGCAGCAGCTTCTTCTACAAATTCTGTTCTGATAAACGGTTTTGGCCTGTAACTTCGAATGTGGCTGCAAACCTGATACCCTTCATAGTCAAACTGTTGAATCTGCGCATTTTTAGCTATATCTATCAAAACCGGACCGGGTCTGCCCGTTTTGGCAATGTGAAACGCCTTGGCCAAGATGCCCGGAATTTCTGTAGCATCGGTAACTTGGTAGTTCCATTTGGTTATAGGTGTTGTGATGTTGATCACGTCTACCTCCTGAAAAGCATCTGTACCCAACAAATGCGCAAAAACCTGACCTGTAATACAAACCAGTGGCGTACTGTCAATTAAAGCATCGGCCAAACCGGTGACCAAATTGGTGGCTCCGGGACCGCTCGTGGCAAAAACTACACCCACATTTCCCGAACTTCGGGCATAACCTTGGGCTGCATGGATTCCACCTTGTTCATGCCTAACCAAAATGTGGTTAATCTTATCCTGATAGTCGTAAAGGGCATCGTAAATTGGCATTATAGCTCCGCCAGGATAACCAAAAATGGTGTTAACTTTTTCATGAACAAGCGCTTCTATCACGGCTAATGCACCTGATACTACTTTTGTGGAGCGGGCTGCCTTTTGTTCTGAACTTGTTACCGGTTTTATTAAAACTTCCTGTTTCATGGTTTGCGGGGTTTATATTTCGTCGGTTACACAACCTTGGGAAGCAGATTTTACTGTTTGAGCGTACTTAAATAAAGCCCCTCGTTTCACCCTAAGTTCAGGAGCTTTCCAAGTCGAAAGCCGATCGAGAATCACTTGTTCGTCTACATGCAATTCAATGGTATTGGCCACTGCATCAAGAACTATTTTGTCTCCATCTTTTACAAAAGCGATAAGGCCACCGTTGTGTGCTTCAGGTGTAACATGACCGACCACGAAGCCATGGGTACCTCCACTAAATCGTCCGTCAGTTATCAGCGCCACACTTTTACCCAGACCAGCGCCTATCAAAGCTGAAGTGGGTTTTAGCATTTCTGGCATTCCAGGTGCACCTTTTGGCCCCACATACCTGATTACCACTACATCGCCGGGTTGAACTTTTCTCTGTTCAATTCCTTTAATGAGTTCAAACTCTCCATCGAATACCCGTGCGGGACCTTCGAAATGGTTTCCTTCTTTGCCGCTAATTTTGGCCACACAGCCTTCCGGCGCCAGGTTTCCATACAAAATATGCAAGTGCCCGGTAGCTTTCAGCGGCGATTCTACAGGATAAATTACTTTCTGATTTTCAAATTCGAGTTCTGGGACTTCTGCCAGGTTTTCAGCCAAAGAGTGTCCTGTTACCGTGAGGCAGTCGCCATGTAGAAAGCCCTTTATGAGCAAATATTTCATCACCAATGGAATACCTCCAATGTTGTGCAGGTCTTGCATCAGGTAGTTTCCACTGGGTTTAAAATCGGCTAGCACAGGTGTTCTGGCACCTATTTCTACAAAATCTTTCAGCGACAAATCAACAGCTACACATCTAGCCATGGCGATGAGGTGGAGCACGGCATTGGTGGAACCGCCTAACACCGTTACCAAAGTTATGGCATTCTCAAAAGCCTTTTTGGTCATGATATCGGATGGCTTGATGTCTTTTTCAAGCAACTTTTTTATAGACACTCCCGCTTGCCTGCATTCCTGCAATTTTTCTTCACTCCGGGCTGGCCTCGACGATGAATAAGGCAAGCTCATACCCAAGGCTTCAATGGCCGATGCCATGGTGTTGGCGGTGTACATGCCTCCACAAGCACCCGGACCGGGACAACTGTGTTTGATAATTTCTTTGAAATCTTCAGGACTAATTTGGCCAGCAATTTTTTGCCCCAAAGCTTCAAAAGCCGAAACGATATTGAGGTCTTTACCTTGATAATGCCCCGGTGCAATGGTGCCACCGTAAACCATAATAGATGGCCTATTCAGCCTGGCCATGGCCATTATGCTGCCGGGCATGTTTTTATCGCAACCTGGCAAAGTAATGAGTCCGTCGTAATAATGGGCGCCTGCAATGGCTTCAATAGAATCGGCAATAATTTCTCTGCTCACCAAAGAATAGCGCATACCTTCTGTGCCGTTGCTGATGCCATCGCTTACACCAATGGTGTTAAAAATTAATCCAACCAAATCGGCATCCAACACTCCTTTTTTTACTTCAAGCGAAAGTTGGTTCAGATGCATATTGCAAGGATTGCCTTCGTAGCCCATGCTGGCAATTCCTACTTGCGCTTTGTCTAAGTCACTTTCTGAAAGTCCTGCACCTAGCAACATGGCCTGAGCTGCAGGCTGAGTTTCATCCTGGGTGAGGGTTTTAGAATACAGGTTTAGTGTAGCCATTTTAGGAATTAATTTGTTGGAAAATGTTGATTTGTAATTTGTGTTTTTCAAATACATTCGACTAATAATTGCACTATTTATACCAGCCGTGAAACAAATTTATATATTTATCCAATGAAAAGCACAATTAATCCTTCAAATTTATTTTAATAAATATTATTATTTCAAGATTAAATTTACTAATTATAATCAATAGTTAAATTAAAAAAGCCCTATCTCGTTCAAATCCAAATATGGACTGAACGAAATCCTATTTTTTACATGCTCAATTTTTTACCAAAAAGAACTCGATTCCAAGCAGGAACACTCATTCAAACTGGAATTTAAACCCATACAAGAGATTTAGTCTCAAAAAAAATCCTTCGAAGACCGAGTCTCCGAAGGATTGAAAATACGCTTGTTTCCTTAACTGAAAGCGAAGAACTAAAACACGTAGCCTAACGACAGCTTAAAGAATGAAGGTTGACTGTATTCGCTTTTCTCTACTTGTTTAGTTGAGCGCAAGTCCCATCCTCCAATGAAACGAGCAAATACACCTCCATTTGGTTTGCCGATTTTAACATAGGGACCCACTGCATTGTAAAAATCAAAAGAGGCATTGCCTGGATGGTTTTTTCCGCCCATGAAGCGTAAGTGTTCCAAATGCACACCAGCTGAAATAAGCTTTGAAAGCTTTATGCCGCCATTGATCCAGTAATGTAGATAGTTGTTTGTATTGGGATTTCCGTGATCAAAACCCAAGTAATAGCCACCATATAGTTCACTTTCAAGTTTTTCGGAACTGTAACCCAAGGTTAAGTTAGGAACAATGCCTTCACCCAAAACCGGTGTACCAAGTCCAGAAGTTAAACTACCACTCAATAAACCAATTTGTGGCAAAATATACAGGTTGTCAGAAACAGGCAAATTCACGCCGACACCAAATTCAGTCCAGTTTCCCCAGCCACTGCCGGTTCCTCCAGACCACAGTATGCCATAAAAGCTAAAATCAAGCTTTTCATTGATTTTGTACTTGCCTTGAAATGATGGATAAAACCCAAAGAAAATGTCAGAATTCAATAAGACATTTAAACTAAATTTTTCATCTTCTGTACCCTGAGCGGCTGCAGGTCTGTGAATGGCCAGAAGTGCCAGAATACCCAGGATTGAACATACTTTCTTGCTGAACACAGCAAACCTTGAAAAGTAAAAATGCTTTTTCATTGTGTGAAACGGATTAGTTTTGATAAATTGTTTATTGCCGCAATCCAATTTTACGACTTTCGAAACAAAACTATTAATTTTTTGATTTATTACTAAATTAATGACCTTTTTTTTAAAATTGCTTCTTTATTGAAGAGTTTTTACTGAAATTTTTTGTTATTATTAGAATACCCCCCTTTTAAAATAAGTAGTTTTTGAATTTTACTATATTTTTTATAAAAATAATTTTTTATAAAAAAATTGAAATAATGCAATTTCAGATTTTTTGAATCATGGATAAATGATAAGCATCGGCTACTTAATTGAACAAACTTCAAGAGCTGAAAAATGAATTTAACCCACTGGCAATTTACTTTTCGATCTCTGCTTAGCTTATAAATGAAGGAATTGAGAACCTTCTCTCCGGCTCAAACAAGTGGCCGAATAGCCTAAAGATGGATCAGCGTTACTTCGTATTATTCCTTATTACCATCCAAGTTTAAATCCTTAACTACATAATTTAAAAAAATTTCTATAATTGTCATACGAAAATGATATTCCTCCATTGACCAAACCACAACTGCCAAAAAAAATTCCCAGCATAACCGATGCCGGGGCTTTGCTGCTAGCCAATATGCGGCGAAACATCAGCATTAGCGCCAAGGATGAACAGTTGATTTTGGCTGCATCGACCTTGATATCGGTACCTAAAAAGGACTTTTTTCATCATGAAGGTCAGGTGAATGAATATTCGGCCTTTGTACTTTCCGGTTGTATGCGCAGCTATTTTACCGACACAAACGGCTTTGAACACACGGTTCAGTTTGCTGTTGAAGATTGGTGGATTACCGACATGATGTCTTATATCAAACAAGAGCCAGGCAAACTCAATATAGATGCCCTTGAGCCAACAACTTTACTTTTGATTTCGAGGCGTGATCAGTTGCAGTTGTATGAGCAATGCCCCAAAGTGGAAAAGTATTTTCGTATTTTGCTTGAGAAAAGTCTGGCAAGTCAACAGTTGCGTATCATTGAAAACCTGAGCCTGCCTGCCTCAGAGCGTTACCTAAATTTTATAGCCCGGTACCCTCAGCTCATCAATCGGGTTTCACAAATTCAAATTGCTTCGTATTTGGGCATCACACCTGAGTTTTTGAGCAAAATCAGACGACAATTGGCTGGCAAATAGCCAGAAAATCTACTTCACTTCTTTGATAAGATTTGCAGAATACAACGATGCCGGATTGGCCTGTTGCATGGCATGTAGAAATTCTTTGCATGCTTCTTTCTCGAATATTTTATACCCTTCAGCGGTAGTTACGATATTCAAAGGCAAAGGATTTTTCGAAGCAACTACCTTAATAAATGCCTGGCTAGAGGCTGGTGGTGAAGGTGAAAACGAATTATCGGAATCGGGCAACTCATAGGTTCCCTTTTTAAAAAAAGATGTCTGTTCGTTTTCAAACGGAAAAATCATATACATCTGATTGCCCGTCATGTCGTTGCTTTCGTAGTAAAAGGCATACACGTAAGCATCGTCAGATAAGGTTAATTTGATGTTGTAGGCATGCTCTATCTTAAAAGCCGAATCTATTGGCAATGCCCTTTTATTCGTCTCATCGAACACAAAATAACTTGCAAATGTTGCCCGGGTTTTAAAGTTGACAAAGCTTACAAAAGTTTGATCCATTCGGGTGATTTCGTTGTTCCATTTTCTAAAATTATCCTGATCGAGTTTGGTATAAAATGTAGTTTTGGCTTGCCCAATGGCTACGATAGCTGGCCCTGTGATTGGACTTGGATTGAACCTGTCTTTCACCAAGGTTGCCTCAAGAATACTCACACCCACATAATCGCCAGTAATACTGTATTTGGCCATCAAGTAATAATCTGGCCTCATGTTGTTGGAAATATTTTGCCACAGTGCAGATTCTTCAGCTTGAGTAGCAGGAGGTGTAAAATAACCCCGCATAACTTCATGCAGATTCTTATCAGTATTGTCGCTGTTGATGATGTTGAGTTCTAGTTTTTTCAGTTTTCGCCAGGTCTGACAAACTTCTTTGAGCCGGAAAGCAATGGCTGAAGATAATTTAATGCCCAATGGCGTTCGAATTGTGTCGCCCATATCAGAGCGACCGATGAAGGGTAGCACATATATTTTACTACCCTTTGGCAAAGGTCGCTTCACCATAGCAGATTCAAAACTATTGGCCATTTGTTTGGCTAGCGAGTTCATAGAATATTCGATCGGGATATCATCGACCTCGTGTTGATACTGAGCCAGGGAAACATGGCTGAAAACCAATAGCACAAAAAAGTGCACCCAAAAAATCTTCATAGAAAACTACTTTTTGTTGATCAACTCATACATGGCTACGCCCAATGTATATTCAATTCCTGCTTCAAGCGATTTAATTTTTGTAGCCCTTGCCCTGCCTGAATACAAGATCTGGTCTGTTTTCAAATCTTTGAGCTGCACAAAAGCCATAAGCGGCAAGCCGCCTTCTACAGCTTCGGTGGTTACATCGCTAGAAAACACAGCATCAGCACCGGCAGCCAAGGCAGCTTCTTTGATAACCTCGGGCGAAACTTCTGAGCTTCCACCAAATCTTCGGACCGAAACTTCCCGATTGTAGCTGCTCACATCTACTGCCTGTAAATTGGGCAAGGAAGCCACTTTCGATTGAAGAAACTGATCTGTTCGTCTGGCCAGTTCGTCTATGGCAGCTGTTTTGGTGGTTCGGATAGAAACAGGCATTACCAACACTTTGAGAGGCTTCTGCTTGTTATAAGCAGGCGAAAAACTGGTTTGCAAAAAATAATCTTTGCTACAGCCCCACACCAGAGAGGCTGCGAGAAATACTAAAAAAAGGTTCTTCATATCACTTGTTGGGCTTAGTTATTGTTTTCTTTACTGCTTTTTTCTTAGGGCGTGAAGCCTTTTTACCCGTTTGAGGAGGAGCAGGCGAAGTTGGCATAGCAATTTCACCTTTTGGTTTTGCTGGTGCTGGAAAAGTGGCCGGAACAGGCGGAGGAGCCGGTTGGCTATTCGGAATCACTAAATCTTGTTGAAGGTTTGCTTTTTGTTTGGTAGGAGAAAATGAAATTTGTCTGCCGTACAGCAATTCCACATCCATACGCAGAGGTTTAAAAAACTCATCTTCATCGCAGTAGTCAAGAATCCTATCCGTCATGTCGGCTGGTTTTTTCTTAAAAGTGACGTTGAGTTTGGTATAATTGGCTACACTCACTGGTTCCATATTTCCTCCAAACTGAGGGTCATCAGAAAGTTTCCTGCGCAAATTCCTGAAATCCCTGAATGTTCCTGCATTGTAAAAACGAAGTTCGTAGGGCATACCATTGTTTACCCAGCGCCCCATGTAGCTGTTGAATAAGTAGAGCAATCTATCCATTCCTTTGGCCACCGCATCTGTTACGGCCATTTTCAAGGCTGCCTTCTGATCGGGTAAAACTTGCCAGCCACCTTCAAGCACAACAGTACCCAACCCTTCTGCAGTACAGTTGTCGTATGCCTTGGCTTCCAGCAAAACCTTCGTTTGAAACACGCCTGCAACATTTCGCTCAGTCCTTATGGTTATGTCTTTGATGTAAATGATGAATTGCGCATCAGACATTAAACCGAGTTTTTGAACATAATTTACTTCGCTGGTATCTCCTGCATTAAAAATTCTGAAAGCTTCATTCTTGAGCTGATCAAAACGCTGCTTTTCTATGTAGCGGTACTTTTTATCAGCCAAAAACTCGTTGATACGTTCAATACCAAAATCAATGGCACCTAATTCTGTAGGATCTGTTTTTCTTGGGTCGTAAAGTGCCAAAAACCGAATGCCACCAACCATATCGCTGAGCATTACGGCGTCGGCTTTCAAGGGCGATAAACTCACCAGTGCCTTTAGCAAAACTTCACTTATGCCATTTGAACCTTTGTTCTCGCTTACAACATCATAACTTTTAATGTACCCTTCGGTACGGGTAGAAACCACGTC
Organism: Cytophagales bacterium; assembly: GCA_038205175.1. Taxonomy (GTDB): domain Bacteria; phylum Bacteroidota; class Bacteroidia; order Cytophagales; family Flexibacteraceae; genus JBBRCC01. Next base: position 35,531 of record JBBRCC010000009.1, read on the forward strand.
TTTAATCAACACAAAGTTCTCCAGGTTCGACTCTGCTTGCACCACAGTTCCCATGGCCTGCCCAACCGCCGACCTAAGTCCGTCGGCTATTGCATCGTTTCTGTTTTGGCCAAAACCTTTCACTTCTACTGCACGCTCTTGTGCAAATGCAGCAATGCTAAACAGACAAACGAATAGAAGTGTATTTGTAACTTTCTTCATGGTTTTCTTCTTTTAAATAGGCAACAATATGGTTTTCACGATATTAAGAATGGTTCTACCAATCTTTTTCCATTTCTCTAATCGTTCTTTGGCTTTGTCGGACACCACAAGATTTCCCGAAGCGTCTTGCAATACTTCAATGACTTCCAAGCCAGATTTGCCTTTCAACTTATCATAGGTGTCTTTTCCAGCTTTCAGCAAATCAGGAAATTTGCCATTGGTAGGATCATAAGCTTTGGCCAAGTCGATCAATACATTTTTTTGACTGTCGGTGATATTGGGCAACAACCTGGGATCGTATTTTCCATTCACCCTTAGTGCTATGGCTTCAGGCAGTTCGCCTGAATACTCGCTTAATCCTCCTGATTTTGGGCTATCAGTTACCAAGGCATTAGCCAATCCATCTTTGTAAAGAGGAGCCCTCATGGTTACTGTGGCAATTCCATTTTTTACCACCGGGTCGCCAATAACACGTGCATTTTTTATCACCCCTTCGACCTTGGTTTTCACGATATCGCTTTCGGTTACCATGTCTTTCACGGTAGTTTCGCCTGTTACTTTCACACCCTCGATGATTTCGAGCAGGTTTCGTTGGGCATCAACCACGGCTCCACGGCTTGCCATCAACTGCGCTTGTGCCGGATTTGGAAAGCGGGTTGCATCTACGGCCGAACTACCAGTAACCTCAATAAACTGATCTGTCCAATTGATGCTACCTTTTGGTTTTACTTCTACTACCGGATCTGAAGTACTGTGAATGTCTACCAACACGTCTTTTGGCGAAGAACCCTGGTCAGCAGCAACATCACTTTGGGGATCTGTACCCACATTGAAAGCAGGTGGCGGTGGTGGCTCAGCAGTTAATTGAGGTTTAGCAGGCTCCTTCAGAGGGACAGTTTTAGCTGTTGCTCTTTTGCTGGCCTTTTTTCTTTTCCCAGACCCTTGGGCATACATGCTGCCTATAGAAATAGCAACAATCAGCAGCATAGAAAGGAAGAATTTGTTCATAGAGGTAAGTAACTTGTGATTTGAGCCTTGTTTTTCAATATTCGTACCAAAGGACTAAAAAATTGTGATTTTTTGAGCAAAAAAATATCAATCAACTGAAATTCAATTGATTGACATTAAATCTTTATTTGAAAAAATAATCCAAAATCCTTTGAGTTTTGCTTAAGCAAAGTTGGGCTATTTCAACCTGTCGATTAAGAAAGCGTAATAATACGCCACATCCTTCAAGCGATCGAACCTACCAGTAGCACCGCCATGCCCAGAATCCATATTGATTTTGAGCAAGGTAAGGTTGTTGTCTGTTTTAGTTTTTCGAAGTTTGGCCACCCATTTGGTGGGCTCATGGAAACCTACCTGGGAATCGTTTATTCCTCCAGTTGCAAGTATGTTAGGATAATTTTGGGCTTTGACGTTATCGTAAGGTGAATAAGAATAAATGTACTTGAAAGCCTCTTCCTCGTTCGGATTTCCCCATTGCTCATATTCCTGCGTTGTAAGCGGCAAATTGGTGTCGAGCATGGTGTTGATTACATCTACAAAAGGCACCAAAGCCAAAACTGCTTGAAACAGGTCGGGACGCATGTTTGCCACAACACCCATCAGCAAACCACCTGCGCTGCCACCCATGGCACCTAACTTTTCCGGATTCGTATATTTTTGATCAATTAAATGTTCGGCACAGGCTATAAAGTCGGTGAAGGTGTTCATTTTCTTCATCAATTTCCCGTTGTCATACCATTGCTCGCCCAAGTCAGAACCACCCCTTATTTGTGCCAAAGCGTAGATGTAGCCTCTGTCTATCAACGAAAAAGCATTGGCATTAAAGTTTGCATCGGTAGGTGCGCCATACGACCCGTAGGCATACAACAAAGTGGGATTAGTTCCACCCTTTTTGAGACCCTTCTTGTAAACAATGGCCATTGGAATTCGGGTTCCGTCTTTTGCAGGTGCCCAAAGGCGCTCCACTGCATAATGGTCAGGATTGAACCCTGTTGGAATCTCAAGTTCTTTCAGTAAAGTACTTTTGTTTTCGGTCATGCTATATTCAAACACCGAGCTGGGACGATTGAGCGATGCGTAGCCATATCGCAAGGTATAACTTAAATATTCTGGTGTATTGAGCGTGTACATGGTGTAAACAGGCTCCGGAAAGTTAACCTTGTTCACCACATTGGTAGCAAAGTCCATCACCCGCAATTCTTTGAGCCCGTCTTGCCGCACCACATAGCTTAGAAAGCGGTTGAAAACTTCAATATTTTCAATTTTCACGTTGGGGTCATGCGGCACTACCTCTTTCCAGGTTTCTTTGTTTTCATGCCGGGTAAGCGGAGCTTGCATAATTCGATAGTTGGGGCTTTCAGGGTCTTTCACATGCACAAAAAATTTGCTTTCATGGTGGTGAATTCTGTAGTCAACATCTTTTGCCCTTTTGGCAAAAAGTTTGGGTTTTGCAGTCGGTTTATTGGCATTGATAAGCCAACACTCGGTGGTTGTAAAACTTCCTGAAATCATTACAATGAAAGAATCGGTTTTGGTTTTATAGAGATCTAAGTTGAAAAGCGGGTCTTTGTCCTCAAATACCAATACGTCTGGTTTTTTCTTACCTAGTTCATGGCGGTAAACCCTGTACGCCCGAAGTGCTTTGTCGCCCACCGTGTAAAAAACGGTTTTGCTATCGTTGGCCAATGAAAAGCCTTGAATATTTTTAATCTGGTCTTCCAGAAACTCCCCGGTATTCAGATTTTTGAACCTGAGGTCGTATTCGGCATAGGAACCCGTGGTATTATATGAAATCGCTACAATTTCATTATTCCTGGTTACTGCAGTTCTGGAAGTTATAAAGGCAGGAAAACCTTCAGCCATTTTGTTGAAATCGACCACAATTTCTTCAGGCGCATCTACACTGCCTTTTTTGCGGCACTCTACCCGATATTGCTTTCCAGCAACTGTTCTGTAATAATAATAGTATCCGTTTTCCAGGGTTGGAACCGAGCTATCTTCTTCTTTTATTCTACCTTTCATTTCCACATACATAGTCTCCTGAATGGCCTTAGTGTGCTGCATCACTGTATCTGAATATGCATTTTCTGCCTTGAGATATGCCAATACATCCGCATTGGTCTTATCCTTCATGTAGAAGAAATCATCGACACGCTCTATGCCGAATTGGGTGAAAGTTATTGGAACTTCCTTGGCCTTGGGTGGAGGAGGAAAATCTGATTGCATCTTTTTCAAGTTAGAATCCGATATTTTATCTTTGCTTTCACAGGCTGCGAAAACCAACAGAATGCATGCAGAATACAGGCACAAAAGCCAATAGGAATCTTTCATTTTATATGATTTTTATAACGAGCCACAACTTAAGGCAATCCGTTTCAAAAAGGCAAGAAAAATGTATGAAAGGAGTAATTATGTCTATGACTAGCCAGCAGCCTTGATAAAAAATCGATGGAATCGGTGTATTCAGATTCTAAAATCAAGAAAAAAATTGATCGGACTCAATCATATCAGCTCTTGCTTCCACCTGTGAGCACGTAGTAAATTACATAAATCCAGCCGAAAAATGCATGGATAATGGCCCATAAAACAGAATGATTTCGGGACCAGGAAGCGAGCACTGCAAGCAAGGTGCCTAAACCAATGCCTGTGTAAACATAAGTTGTCTGAGATGAATCGGATCCTGACTGAGCTAAAACAGTTGAGATAGCTCCCAGGTAAATAACCAAAAACAGAAAAAGTGACCTGATGATCATAAACATTGCTTTGCTTGGAATGGCAATGTAAATGTAAATCTTAAACTTGCCTTTTCACAAATCGGCCTGTTTTTATGGCTTTGCCGTCTAAATATAAAGTATAGAAATAGATACCATTGCTGAAATTTTCCAGGTTCATTTTCACTTGGCCCGAAAAGCCTTCCAATTGCACCTGGCTCACTTTTTTTCCGGTAAGGTCGAAGATATGAATGCTCGAAGTTTTTGTTTGCTGAGGTACTTGATAATTGAAAATCAGCAGGTTGTTTACCGGATTAGGAAATGGTGTCGACAATTGATATCCGGTTTTGCGAGAAATACCTGACGTGTCGTTTTCTAAAAAATGAGCGTTTGCATGACCTACCTGCGAAATGAGGAACATAAGCCATAGCGCAAAAAAGTAAATAGGTTTCATGTCTGGCTGATTAAAAAATGGTCAACTTGAATTGATGAAACAAATATAACATGGTTTGGTTCAAGTGCACAATTAAAAATAGGTTAAATGGATCAAATTCCAGAATGAAGTGCATGATTTGACACCTGAAATGCAGCTGTTTTTTATTTTCAATCTGAAAACCGGTTTCTTTGACCCATGCTCATCGCACCTTCTATACTTTCGGCCGACTTCGGCAAACTCAGGGAAGAGATTGAAATGCTCAACCAAAGTGAGGCTGACTGGATTCATGTTGACGTGATGGATGGCCACTTTGTGCCCAACATCTCATTTGGATTTCCAGTGTTGAAAACATTGAAAAAATACAGCCAAAAACCGCTTGATGTACACCTCATGATCGAAAAACCAGAGCGATTCATCGACCGGTTTGCCCACGAGGGTGCAGATATTATTACTGTGCACTGGGAAACTTGCCCACATTTGCACAGAACGTTGAACCAAATCAGAGAAAATGGCTGCCGGGCAGGCGTTGCACTCAATCCACTTACCCCCATTCAGTTTATTGAGGATATTCTTCAAGATGTTGATCTCATTTTAATCATGAGTGTGAATCCGGGTTTTGGTGGTCAAAGTTTTATACCGGCAACTTTAACAAAACTGGCCAAAGCCAAAACCATGATGCTAGACAAAAACCCTGCTGTAATTCTGGAAGCTGATGGCGGCCTTGGCCTGGAAAATGCAGCCGAAGTGAAAGCTGCTGGCCTGGATGTGATGGTGGCCGGTAATGCAGTTTTTGGAACAGCGAATCCCCAGGAGGTTATTTCTCGATTAAAATCATTTTAAGTTTTGAAAACTGCGCTGTTGAAGCTGCTGGGTTTGTTCGACCAATGGACTTATCGGTATCCTGGCATTCTTTCATTTTTATTCGACAATAGCATTTTCAGGGAATTATTTCTCAAATCATATCTTGTAAACAGGCCAAGGTGGATGGAGCGATATTTTTCCTGGAAAAAGCCCGTGAAAAATTCGAACCATGTATTGCTAATTCGAACAGATGCTATTGGCGATTTTTTATTATTCAGAAATGGCATTGAGGCGCTAAAAAACCACCCCGGTTACGCTGCAAGTCAGGTGACTTTGCTTGGAAATGGAATTTGGAGAGCATTGGCTCAGCAGCTTGACGGCAAGTATATTCACAATCAAATTTCGATAATCCGGAAAGATTTTCTCCTGCCTTTGAACGAGCGCTACAGAAGCGAAGTGTTGTGGCAAATAAATCAAACGCAATTTAGAGAGGTTATTTATCCTGCCATGTCCAGGGAATTTTTGGCTGGAGATTGGCTTGTAAAACATGTGCCTGCTATGGTGAAAACGGGTGTAAGCGGCGACAATCTTTGTATGTTCGACACAGCCAGGTTGGCCGCAGCTGCTCAAATCTACAACAGACTCATAGTACCGGAGCCCAAGGTAGTTTTCGAATTCGATCGAAACCGTGAAATCATGGGCAAGATTTTGCAGGGCAAGCCCTTGACTTACAAGCAGCACATAGACACAAGTGCCTTAAAAAAGCATGTGCGAAAACCCTATTTGGTATTGTTTCCAGGTGGCACATCCGACTACAGACGATGGCCAAAAGTACGTTTTGCAGAAGTGGCCAAACACTATGGGAACCGGTGGAATTGGAGAATTGTGATTGCAGGAGGACCTGAAATGCAAGAAGATGCTGCTTGGATTCAACAAGAGTTGGCCGGACTTTCAGTGCTCAATCTGGCAGGAAAAACCTCATTACATCAGCTTATGCTGTTGTTTTTCAATAGCAGTCTCATTGTTTCCAACGAAACATCTTCCATCCATTTTGCGGCAGGACTGGGCGCAAAAGCAGTTTGTATTTGCAATGGCGTATTGTTTGGTCGCTTTCATCCTTACCAACCCGAAGAATATCCCATTCTTACCATTTATCCACCTGAATTTAAGCCCTTTACCTACCTTGAACTTGTTGAAAAATATGGCAGCAACAAAGGCATTGATATTCAACTTATCTCTGTGAAACAAGTGCTTGAAGAAATTGAGCCTTTTCTGAATCCGGAACCTGATCAAGCTAATTGAACCAAAAACCCAGTTGCAGTTGAAATCTGTTGTTACTCCTAGATGAGTGATTTCCTGGATTTTGGTCGACAGGAAGCTGGAAAATAGAACCAAGCTAAAATATGCCAGCTTCAAGCAAGAAAAGAAGCTCAGTTCAACCGAGCTGCAAATCTGATAATGAAGGAGATTTAGAATTTTTTTTTAAAATATTTCCGCAATAGATTGATCTGCATTTCATGCACTCCGTTTGTTTAAAAAAGTGTGTTGTTTTTCTTGAAACATGCATTTTCGAATAATGGAATAAATAGATAGATTAAAACCTTTAGTTCATACACTACATAATATTTGTAATTATATTTGGTAAGCATCAGAAATGCCTTTTACTTTGCATTCAAATACAATTTTTGTAGGCATTAAAATCATGGCAAATCAACGTTTCGAAACGCTTCAACTTCATGCAGGGCAAGAAGTAGATGGCACCACATTTTCAAGGGCAGTGCCTTTGTACCAAACAACGTCTTATGTGTTTAAAAATTCTGAGCACGGAGCCAATCTCTTTGGTCTCAAAGAATTTGGAAACATCTATACCCGGCTCATGAATCCAACCACCGATGTATTTGAAAAGCGGGTTGCAGCTTTGGAAGGTGGAGTAGCAGCTTTGGCAACCGCATCGGGTCAGGCGGCGCAGTTTATCGCCTTGACAAACATTTTGCAGACTGGCGATAATTTTGTGTCGACATCGTTTTTATATGGTGGCAGCTACAATCAATTCAAAGTTCAGTTTAAAAGGTTGGGAATAGAAGCTCGCTTTGCTGATGGCGACAATGTTGAATCGTTCGAAAAACTCATTGATGACAAAACAAAAGCCATTTATCTGGAAACCATTGGCAATCCGGAATTTAACGTCCCTGATTTTGAGAGAATTGCTGCCCTGGCCAGGCAGTATGATTTACCGCTCATTGTAGACAATACCTTTGGCGCAGGCGGTTATTTGTTTAGGCCATTGGATCATGGTGCAAACATCGTGGTAGAATCTGCCACCAAATGGATTGGCGGGCATGGCACCAGCGTTGGCGGCGTAATAGTAGATGGAGGAAATTTCAATTGGGGTAACGGCAAATTCCCTCAGTTTACAGAGCCATCCGAAGGATATCATGGTTTGAAATTTTGGGATGTTTTTGGCACAAATGGCTCTTTCGGAAACATTGCATTCATCATCAGAGCCAGGGTAGAAGGTCTGCGGGATTATGGCCCAACCATCAGCCCATTCAATTCTTTTCTTCTTATCCAAGGGTTGGAAACACTAAGTTTGCGAGTACAAAGACATGTAGACAATGCCTTGAAACTGGCGCAGTGGCTCGAGGCCAGAGAAGATGTGGAAAAAGTGAACTACCCCGGGTTGAGCTCCAGTCCTTACCACAATTTAGCCAAAAAGTATCTTCGAAATGGATTTGGAGGCGTATTGTCTTTTAAAATTGCAGGAGGCGCCGAGGCTGCCAACGCATTTGTAGATAAATTGAAGTTGGTGAGCCATTTAGCCAATGTGGGCGATGCAAAAACGCTTATCATTCACCCTTCGTCTACTACACATCAGCAACTTTCTGAACAAGAACAAATTGCGTCAGGAGTTTTGCCAGGCGTATTGCGTGTAAGTGTGGGCATAGAACACATAGAAGACATCATTGCAGATTTTGAACAAGCCTTTGTAGCTTTGCCCGTGCTGGAAGAGGCTTAATTCTTTTTGAAACAAAAACCATTTCAAGCCTGTCTTTTCAACAAAGACAGGCTTATTTGTACCTATGAATTTTCAACAAATCACTTTACCCGGACCTATAACCATCGAAACGGGACATACTTTTTCCCAATTCCAAGTGGGTTTCCACACCGTTGGAAACTTAAATGAACAAAAGGACAATGTGGTTTGGGTTTGTCATGCGTTTTCAGCCAATTCCGACGTACCAGATTGGTGGCCAGGCATAGTTGGTTCCGGTCGTTTACTCGATCCCGATCATCAATTTATTATTTGTGTAAATCTGCCAGGATCTTGCTATGGAACAACGGGGCCACTTTCAGTAAATCCTGAAACCAACGAGCCATATTTTCATACTTTTCCGTTGTTCACCATCAGAGATGTGGTGAAAATTTACCGTTTGGTGGCCAAAAAATTGGGCATACAAAATATTCAATTGTTGGTAGGTGGTTCGCTGGGCGGACAGCAGGCACTGGAATGGGCTATTCAAGAGGCCGATCGCATAGAACAATTGGTGGTCATTGCCTGCAATGCCATCCATTCGCCATGGGGAATTGCGTTCAACGAAGCCCAACGTATGGCCATTGCGAGCGATGCCACCTGGACAGAATCAAAAGCTGAGGCAGGTGAGGAAGGCATGAAGGCAGCAAGAGCTGTAGCCATGCTTTCGTATAGAAATTATCATACATTTCAGATTTCACAGGCAGAGCCCGACAATTCCAGGATTGAAGATTTCAAAGCAGCTTCATACCTCCAATATCAAGGAGAAAAGTTGACCCGCCGATTCAATGCCTTCAGCTACATGTTGCTTTCTAAAATGATGGATAGTCACAATTTGGGCTTTAACCGGGAAAGCATAGAAGGCGCTTTGAAAACCATTGCTGCAAACACATTGGTGATTGGCATCCGCTCAGACTATTTATTTCCGGTGAATGAGCAAAAATTTATAGCCAGGTACATTCCAGATGCAGAATATGTAGAAATTGACTCACATTACGGTCATGATGGCTTCCTGGTTGAAACTGAAAAAATTTCCATTTGTGTCCGTGAATTTATGCGCAAGCAAATGCAACAAAATCAATTGAATGCGGCCCTGTAATCTCTAAATTGCCCAAAACACCCTATCCATTAAATTTAAAATATGAATACACTCGAAGAACCAAAACAAGAGCAGGGGTTATTTACTTACCAGCGTTTATTGCAGTTTGCGACCAAGGTTTTTCTTACCATAGGATGCTCGGAGAATGAAGCTGCAATTTCTGCTAAAAACCTGCTTATTGCCGATCTTCGGGGCGTAGATTCTCATGGAATTGCCCGGCTTGAAGGTTATGTAAGACTTTGGGAATCAAGCAGAATTAATGTAAATCCAAGGCTATCCATCATTCATGAAACTCCTTCAACAGGTACAGTCGATGCCGATGCAGCCCTCGGTTTGGTGGCAGGTGAATTTGCCATGAATTTGGCCATTGAAAAAGCCAAACAAGTAGGCAGTGGTTGGATTGCAGTGAAAAATTCAAACCATTTTGGCATTGCCGGCAACTACGCTATGATGGCCATGGAGCACAACATGATTGGCATGGTGATGACAAATGCCAGCCCCTTGGTGGCACCTGCTGGCTCTGTTTCGAGAATGTTGGGCACCAATCCCATAGCAATAGCCATACCTTCTGGCTCGGAACCACCTTATGTAGCAGATTTTGCAACCACCACTGCGGCCAATGGAAAACTAGAAATTTTACAGCGGAAAAGCCTTGATGCGCCCATTGGTTGGATTCAGCAGCCTAATGGCGATGCCACAACCGATCCGCATGCCCTCAAAAACGGTGGTGCTTTGCTGCCTTTAGGAAGCGATAGCGACAGAAGCTATCACAAAGGTTATTGCTTGGGTTCCTGGGTCGATATTTTCAGCGGAGTGCTTTCCGGTGCCAATTTTGGACCTTGGGTACCTCCTTTTGTCCATTTTTTACCGGTACCTCAAAATTCAGTTGGAGAAGGCATCGGGCACTTTTTCGGCGCATTGCGGATCGATGGATTTCAGGATGCATCTGTTTTCAAATCTCGTATGGATGTATGGCTAAGGGCATTTCGTTCGGCAGAGCCCATCGATGGAGTAAATGCAGTATTGGTGCCCGGCGACCCTGAGCGTGCTTTTGAAGCAGATCGCATTCTAAACGGCATTGCTTTGTTGCCTTCCGTAGTTAATTCTTTACATCAGCTGGCGCAAAAATTCAAAGTCGAGCTGTAGCAAGGCAAAAACCCAAACTCAATTTCTGAAAAGCAGGGAAGAGTCGCCATAACTCAAAAACCGAAAGTCGTTGTTGAGGGCAAAATCATAAATGTCTTTCCAGTCTTCGCCTACAAAGGCGGCTACCAACAAAAGCAAAGTTGAATCAGGTTGATGAAAGTTGGTAATCAGTCCTTTACAAACCTTAAATTCATAACCTGGCACAATAAAAATTTGGGTGGCACCCTGCAACTCTTCCAAATCTCGTGATTGCATCCACTGATTGATGAAGGCAAAAACGTCTGAAAAAGGGAGCAAACTTTCAGTCGACTGGTCGTAGGCAAACTCTTTATCAATGAAAAACTCCTGGTCTTGCCCCTGCATCAATTTTACGCCAAACCAATACAGACTTTCCAACGCCCGCATACTGGTGGTGCCCACTGCAATTACTTCCTTGTTGTCGCTAGCCAATTGCCCTATGAAGTCTTTGGTAAACGAGACCTGTTCCACATGCATGTTGTGATCCGAAGCAGATTCTGCTTTCAATGGCAAAAAAGTTCCAGCACTTACATGAAGCGTCGTTTCTAGTCTACCGTGCCCATTTTCCAAAAGTTTTGAAAGCACCTCTTCTGTAAAGTGAAGTCCGGCAGTAGGTGCTGCTACAGCCCCTTCAACGCTCGCATATACGGTTTGGTAATTGCTCTTGTCTTCCTCTTCTGCTTGTCTTTTGATGTAAGGAGGCAAGGGAACAAATCCGATATTTTCTACCACTTCGAAAAAAGGCATTGTAGCTGGTTCCCAGGTAAACTCTACCAATGGGCTGGCACCATGTTGAAGCAGTTTGGCCTTTACATGTACATTTTCTGTTTCAAGAACGAGTTCTTCATCAGGTTTCCACTTTTTCAGGTTGCCCACCAAACAGCGCCATGCACAATGTTTGGTTTGCTGCATGGCCAAAGCAACAACCGGACTTGGAAGCTCAGGTTCGAGCAAAAATATTTCAATACCAGCGCCAGAAGCCCGGTGAAATTTCAACCTGGCAGCTATAACCCGGGTGTTGTTGAACACCAGTTGATACTTTTTGGTGAGCAAGGTCGGAAGGTCAAAAAAACTATGACTGCTGATTTTTCCACGTTTGTAATGCAATAATTTGGACTCGTCCCGTTTTTGAAATGGAACAGAAGCGATGCGGGCATCAGGTAAATGATAGGTGTAAAGTCGGGTATGAATGTTAGGAACTGGCATGTATTCTTTATGAAAAAAAGGCCTTTTAGGTTTTATGACCGGGCAAAAATCCTTAAAAAGACAATATCGGTTTGCAAATGTTAGTTTTGCGCTTGAATTAACATAATTCAAGTAAGGCCTGCGTTACATTTGAACAAAATAAGTCTGCTTTCACACACGGTACAAGCGGGCCATTAAAAAAGAGAGGTGAATTGAATGAATGTGCTGCTTCCAATTGAGGAATCCCGAGCAAGTAGATGGTTGCTTCTGGCAGCAATACCCATTTTGATGGCAATGGGTTGTAAACGTGTACCCTACATTTGCCCGGCTTACCAAAGCGCATTTTACCTCGACGAGAACTTCCAGGAAGCGTCTTTTTCAGCCTTCAACGAAGACTCTTTACCCAGAATAGAGAATGTGGTGAAGAAAAACGACGTACTGCTCATTGCATCTTTGAGTAAGAAAAAGAAGGAAAAGGCCTGGCAAACCATACCAATGATCACAATCTTCCCTCAACCTGATTCGGCTTTGGCCAAAGCAGCCTTAGAAAGCGGGGACGAAATGCGGGAAGGCAAGCAAGACGAAGAAAGCGAAGAAAAAGAAGAGTTGGATGAAGACGGCAATGTGAAAAAGAAACCGAAAGAGTTAAGCAGCGACAACTTTTACGATGAAGAGGAGGACGAAGACGAGGATGAGGAAAATGAAGAAGAGCCCACCATTGATGAGTTGAAAGATGTACCCGAAGAGTTTCCAACCGAGGGTAAACCTGTGCAAGAGGAAACCGACGAAGCGCCGGAAGCGGAAGAAGATCCGGCTGACCAGCCTGAGCCTGAAGTGGAACCGGAAGAACCCGAAGAAGTTGAACCTAAAGAAGAACCCGAGGAGGCTCAACCAAAAGAAGAAACCGAAGAAGAGGAAAAAGAGCCGAACAGATAAGTGGCTTTCTCGTCGTAAATTTGAACTTTGCGACCGATTGAAACCACCTGTCGACTATGCACCAACTGATAGAATGCGTCCCTAATTTTTCTGAGGGGCAGAACCAACAAATTATTGATCAAATTGTAGCTTCCATCACGGCAATTGAGGGCATATCGCTGCTTTCGGTAGAGCCGGGGGCTTCCACAAACCGAACTGTTGTCACATTTGTAGGCGAACCAGAAAAAGTAGTGGAAGCTGCATTTCAATGTGCCAAAAAGGCAAAAGAATTGATAGATATGAGCCGGCACAAAGGGGAACACCCTCGATTTGGCGCCACAGATGTGATGCCACTGGTGCCTGTAGCCAACATCAGCATGGAAGAAACAGCTGAGTGGGCCAGAAAATTGGGCAAGCGCATGGGCGAAGAACTCAAGTACCCCATTTACTTATATGAATCGGCGGCCATGGTTCCTGCTCGGAAAAACCTATCGGAAGTTCGTTCCGGAGAATATGAAGGACTGGAAGCAAAATTGGCTAAATCTGAATGTAAACCTGACTTTGGTCCTACTCAGTTTGTTCCGAAAACTGGCGCTACCGCAGTGGGAGCAAGAGATTTTCTGATAGCTGTGAATTTCAACTTAAACACCACTTCGGTGCGCAGAGCCAACGCCATTGCTTTCGATGTGCGGGAAGCAGGCAGGGTAGTGAAACAAGAAGATCCCATAACCCGCAAGGTGGAGGAAGTGCGCATACCTGGTAAGTTGAAAGCTACAAAAGGAATCGGCTGGCTGATTGAAGAATATGGTGTGGCACAAGTTTCTATGAATTTGACAAATATTGGCATCACTTCTCTTCATGAGGCTTTTGATGCAGTGGACGAAAGCGCCCGAAGCCGTGGAATTCGAGTTACAGGAACAGAAATAGTTGGGCTTGCACCGTTGAAAGTATTTACCGATGCTGGCAAGTATTTTTTAAAAAAACAGCAACGTTCTGTGGGTTTGCCAGAGTCGGAGCTCATTAAAATTGCAGTGAAATCGATGGGTCTCGACGATTTGGCGCCATTTATTTCACAGGATAAAATCATAGAATATAAACTGGCAGAAGGTAAACCGAAAGGCTTGGATCAATTAACTATTCAAGCCTTTACAGAACTTACTGCGTCAGAAGCACCAGCACCAGGTGGAGGCTCTGTGGCAGCATTGTTGGGCTCGTTAGCAGCTTCTTTGGGAGTTATGGTGGCCAATCTTTCCAGCCACAAACGAGGTTGGGACGATCAGTGGTCTTATTTTTCTGACTGGGCAGAGCAAGGCGAAAACCTGCGTTGCATATTGCTCAACCTCATTGACGAAGATACGCAAGCTTTTACTCGTGTAATGGACGCATTTGGCTTACCCAAATCTACTCCTGAAGAAAAAATAGCTAGAACTGCCGCTATTCAATCTGCCACCAAAGTTGCGGTTGAAGCGCCTTTAAAAGTGATGAAAACCACTTTTGAGTTGTTCCCCTTGCTGAAAGCCATGGTAGAAAAAGGAAACCCCAATTCAGTTACAGATGCAGGCGTGGGAGCCAATTGCGCCCGCTCTGCTATTTATGGGGCTTACCTGAATGTGCTGGTAAACCTGGCAGGAATTGCCGATGAGGGCTATAAACGAAACATGAAAGAGGAAGCAGGAAGCCTATTGGCCGAGGCCATTCAATTGGAAAAAAGCATTATGGATGAAGTACACATGGCTTTGGTAAAATAATGTTGGAGAATAAATTGAAATTTAATTGAAAGAATCTACCAATCGACTTCATAGTGTAGATATTTTGTGTGGAATCATCATCGCTGGTATGATACTGGTGAATAACCCCGGCGACTGGAACCACACCTGGCCATTTTTGAAACATGCTGCCTGGGATGGCCTGATTATCGCCGACTTGGTGTTTCCCTTTTTTCTTGTGGTGGTTGGCGTGTCGGTGGTATTGTCTATTGACAATCAGACCAGGAAAGGCATTTCCAACAATACTATTATCAAAAAGGTGCTTGTAAGAACCTTGAAAATAGCTGTATTGGGTCTTTTACTTCATTTGCTTTGGGATCACAACCCTGATTCTTTCCGCATACCTGGAGTGCTTCAGCGCATTGCTGTTGTGTATCTTGTTTGCAGCGTGTTGTATCTTTATGCCAAATCAATAGCCTGGAGTGCATTTTTCCTGTTTTCAACGTTGTTGGCTTTTCTTGCCTTAGTTTGGATGCCCAAAACAGGTGATTTGAGTTGGTATGCCTGGGTTGATTCGCTTTTGTTTAGCAAACATGTTTACTCCCCCACGGCTCTCATGGCTGCTGAAGGAGCTATTTCGGGCATTACAGCCATCCAATCTGGTATTTTTGGGCTTTGGACAGGTGTTTTTCTTCAAAACAAAAAGTACAACGGGGTGCTGCTTATGGGTGCTTTGGCTATAAGCCTTGGCATTTTGATGCACCTAACCTTGCAACCGATGAACAAACTGCTCTGGACTCCATCTTTTGCATGGGTTACAGGTGGCATGGCCTGTTTGCTTTTGTACATATTGGTACAAATGGAGCAGTATTTTGGGAGACTTTGGTTGCTCGAACCATTTCGGCGTGTAGGCAACAACCCAATTGCGATTTATGCTGGCTTTGAAGTGCTCGAACATATATGGTTGGGGCATTGGTTTAGTTCATGTGTGCCCGGAAAACTGGTGATTTCATTCCTTCAAACATCCAGTCCCTTTCTGTTTCTAAATTCGCTGATTTGGTCGTTGCCCCTGGTTGGGTTTTTTCTTTTGATTGGTTGGAATTTATATGCCAAACGTATTTTTGTTAAGCTTTGAAACATGAGCTCTAAAAGAAGCAAGCATGTGCTGAAGCATGTTTTCTTCAGAAATGAATTACAATTGATTTTGACAGATGATGAACAGCATTAAAATCGCCCTTGATACAGATATTTTTCTGTCTGACTTTTTTTACCGGAACACAACCCTTTTACGCCCTCCAGCTACCTTGGATGAAGAAGAAGATGTTACGCTTCGCCTTCAGCATGTGCAAGATGCGCTCGACTATCTGGCCAATTTACCACAAGTGAGCATCTACACCTCGGTTTCAGCTTTTTGCCGGTTTGCTGGAGTCCTTAGTGATTTAAAGCTGAGTCCGACCATGGTAAAGGAAGAGATGGAATACATTTGCAACAATGCGGGTTTGCTCGAAATATCGTTTCCGGACATTGAAAAAGTGATGAACAAACATGCACATCCCTTCCACTTCGAAACTTTTCTTTGGGAAGAATTGGCTGATGCACACGCCTTGTCGGCTGTGGTGACCACCAAACCGCACAGTTCTTCCGTTTTGGATTTCTTGCAACCCGGTACTGAATTTATACATCGGATTGATAAGTTGCTGAAGTAGTTGAGAATAGGCAAATTAATGTTTCATAAATTGCTCCATGGGATTTTTATCCATTTGATTTGCTTGGGAAACAAGCATTTGAATAAAAGTTTGACATTCCCTTCAGCCTTTTAAGAACACAACCTGAAGCAAATTTGCGGCTCCTAAGGAGTGATTACCCATCCTTTTTCACGCTTAAAAATTGCCTGCAGAGATGGCTTAAATAACCATGATAAAGACCAAAATCACAAAAGAATTGAATAATTATTATGCTGAAATTTTGCCCTCATTTGCCAAACTGTAAATCATTATCCTGAATTTTGCCCCAGCCTGAAAGGCCATTGAATTTCAACAATATGCTAAACCCTGTTATCATTTTTGGAGCTAAGGCCATTGGTGCCCTTGCATTGGATATTTTTAGAAGCCACGATATTGTGGTGTATGGATTTCTTGACGACGATAAATCGCTGCATGGAACCGAACTGGGTGAAATCCCAATTCTAGGGGCAACTGATGACGAAAAATACCTGAAGTTGATTGGTAAAAAATGTGACGCATTTGTGGCCAGCGACGAAACAAAACTGAAAAAATACCTGGCAGAATTTTTAGTCGAGGGTCGCAAAGTGATGCCCATCAATGCCATACATGCTCATGCTGTGGTTTCGTCTATGGCTATCTTGAAAAATGGGTCGCTGGTAGGGCCTGGCGTAGTTATTCAACCGAAGGCCGAACTCGGAAATCATTGCATTGTGAATGCGAAAGCTGTGGTAGAATCAGGTGCCAAGCTTGGCGATTATGTACAAGTTGGCACGGGTGCTATTGTCGGTCAAGACGTGGTGGTGGAAGATGGCGCTTACATTGGCTCAGGAGCTATTGTTGTTGGCGGCATCACGATTGGCAAAAATGCCAGCGTGGGTGCAGGTTCGCTGGTGATAGAGTCAGTTAAAGCGGGAACCACAGTTTTTGGCAATCCTGCCAAAAAGGTGTAAGGAGCTGTTTAAAATCCATCAATTTCTTTCCAGTCTCCACATGGCAAATCGCCCAAAAGATGGTTGCCAAACCTGATTCTGACAAGCTTTTTCACCTGGTTTTCGTGTTTGGCACAAATTCTACGAATCTGCCGGTTGATGCCTTCCTGCAATACAACTTTGAACGTGTGGAAGTCAAGTATCTCTAAAGTAGCAGGCAATGTTATTCGCCTTCCAAGCTGAAAAGGCTGGGTAAATCCTTGAATAAGTGCGTCTGTGATTGGATGGTGTGTATGCAAAAGGTATTCCTTTTCCATGTCAGCGTCCTGGTTCATTATACTTCTGTACAATTTGCCATTGTTGGTCAGTAGCATAAGTCGCCCGGAGTTTTTATCGAGTCTGCCTAAAGGAAACAAATCGGAAAATTCTGGAGGGAGGCAAGCGTAGATGTTGTCTTTGATTGATTCGTTGGCAGTGCATTCAAAACCAAATGGCTTGTGAAACAACACATACTTATATGGTACAAGCAAGTGTAGGACGACCGAAAGTGCTAAACATAAACCGACAGAAAAACGACCCAAAAGCCAACGCTTCGCAAAATTAAAAGAGCTGCAATGCAACCGCACAAGCCGACCCAAATTACAGCACATTCAATTTTGCCCAACCGCACCAAGACAATCAGCAGGTTGACAATTTGACGACAACTTTTAACTGAAAACGGTTTTAAAACTTATCTTTACTACCTAAATTGAGTTAATTTTGTAAAATAATAGATTGAAAATGAGTTACTATAATCAAGACCCAACAAGAAAAGCCATACTAATTGGATGCCCTGGAAGTGGCGACAGTTTTTAAGAGGTGTAAAACAAGACTTAGAAAATGTATCCAAATACTTGCAATCTGAAAAAGGTGGCTTTTGGTATGAGAACGAAATAAAACCATTATACAATCCAACTTATTCACAAGTTGAACAAGCAATTAAAAACGCAATAGCAGACTATGTCGTAGTTTATTTTTCAGGTCACGGCTATACAGGCACAAATGACAACTCAAGAATGATTTGCTTGAAAGATTATGATATTTCTGACAAGCGTTTACTTAACAACAGTCATAGACAATTAGTGCTCATAGACGTTTGTAGAAACGAAGTAGGAGAAGGGTTATCGGGCGTTCCTGATTTTGAGCCACAATGGGAATATTTCACAGGTTTGCCAGTTCGTGAACTGTTTGACAACTATATTAAAAATTCGCCAGCAGGTAAATTAATTGTTCACGGAACACAAAGAGGCGAATATTCTTACGACAGTTCAACAGGCGGTATGTTTACAAACGCATTACTCAACATTGGGACAAGAATAAAAGCAGACCAAAAATATACACAAGCATCAATTAGCACAGTTTTAAATTACGTTCCAAAAGTGTTGCAACCACAAGGAAATTATCAAATTCCATCTATTGCATACAGGACAGGTAATTTGACAGTTCCGTTTGCAATTGGAGTTCCAAAATATAATTTACCAAAAGCCACAAGGACAGTTCCACAGCAACAATTAGCAACAACAAATAATAACTCTTCGGGCGGTGGTTGGTTGGCATTAGGCTTAGTAATTTTGGTTTTAGGTGTAGCGACATCAAGCAAAAAATAGCCAACGCATTTGGCGGCACATTTACATTTTTTTCAACGCACAGACCAACGAAAAAAAAAATCCAAAAGAGCCACCAAGCAAACACAATAAGACAGGAGTAACAATGGACAGACGAGCTACGACAGAAAGAACACCAGTTTGTAACATTTATCCAGGTAGGCAAAAGACCCCACAAAAAAGCCCCCTATCGACAATCTGATTGGGGGCGCCAAGTCGGGATTCTGGAACTTTTGCATTACCTGGTGTTGGCCGTGCCCTGTGGGTTTCCGTCTTCAGGTCAACTTTCCCTCAGGTGGTAAAGTACCCGGTTTGTTGGCCTTCCAGGCGTTTTATAATCAGGTAGTTAGCTGAAATTCCCATTTCTAAACGCCTGAGTTTAACGGTTGGATACAGCTGCCATTTTCCTGAAACAGGAATAATATATAGAAGACCAACAAGGAAATCATTTCGTAAAACAAAACCAGACCGATCTGCTCAAAAGATTCGACGTTACAACTGATAATATTATTTTGGGTTGTTTATCGAAAACCATAAGCCGGCCATAAAGAACCGACTAATAGAAAAAAGGCCAATCTAAAAGGTAGGCCTTTTTTTTGAGGAATTTTACATAGGCAAGTTCGGCATAGGTTACAGGAAAATATTTGCCGAAGTATTTGGCTGGAAGGAATTTAGGTATAGTTTTGAGGCTGGATCCGGGAAATAGAAAATGATGTTAAGAAACAAAGATATTTTAGTAAAGCTGCGGTGTGCCACAGTAGCTGGGCAATTGACCCTATGGAATTTGGCCCAGGACAATCCTGTGTATATAACGGAAATATACGCAAATTTGGAGGGAGTTGCGTAAACCGGAATGTTGTGCGTCATGCTATGGCGACATTGCTAACTTGAAAATGACTGATAGAAATTAGCCTTAACATTTCAAGATGGAAAATAGTATTCGTGCAACTATTGAAGCTAAAATAAATCAAAAACTGACTGACGAAGAATCGGATAAACTAAATAAATGGTTTGCTCCTATACAAGTAGAAAAGAGTGAACAGATTGTATTTGAAGGAAAGGTTTGCCGAACTTTATACTTCGTTGATAAGGGGCTTATGCACACTTTCATAATTGACAAAAAAGGAGAATGCAATACAGTGCAATTTGGATTTGAAGGCTATTGGATTGGCGATATGTTTAGCTTCTTTAGTGGAAAGCCTGCTATATTTAATGTTGAAGCAATAGAACCTGCAACACTTTTTGCAATGAAATATAGTGACTTTGAAAAGGCTTGTAATGAGATTCCAAAATTTGAAAGTTTTTTCAGAATACTTGTTCAAAACGGTTACTTGAGTTCGCTGCAACGCATAGCCAAAAGTTTTAGTGACGATGCTGAACAGCGTTATTTATCACTCATCAAACAACAACCCGACTTACAACAAAGAGTTCCTCAATATTTAGTTGCATCCTATTTAGGCATCAAGCCGCAATCACTTAGCCGCATCCGCCATAATCTATTAAAAAAGAAATCGGTTTAATGCGATATTAACCTATGTGAACGAAAAGCCTTTTTAGATACTCCACCTTTGCATCACCAATCAATAATGATTGTTATTCAAAACTTAAAATCTTGATACGATGGAAAGAATACAATTTTTAAAAATGTTTGCTTCAATTCCGCTTATTGCATCAGGAATGAAACTAAAAGCGTTTGAAAGTATTAGTAATGGCTTTTCAAATAGCAAAAAAACACCTTTAATTTTTATTGGACACGGACATCCAATGAATGCTTTGTTGGATAATAATTTTACGCAAACACTTGCTAAACTTGGCAAGAGTTTGGAAAAACCGAATGCCATTATGATAGTGTCGGCACATTGGCAAACAAAGGGAACATTCGTATCTACAAACCGAACACCCAAAGCAATTTATGATTTTGGTGGAATGGATGTATTGCGTCAAATAAAATATGAACCCAAAGGACATCCAGAATTTGCCAAACAAATTGTTAAAAATGCACCAATTTTTAACATACAAGAAGACCATTCAATGGGGCTTGACCACGGTGCGTGGACTGTTTTAAAACATTTATATCCCAAAGCAGACATTCCTGTTTTTGAATTAAGTATTGATTCCTCACAACCCACCACTTATCATTTTCAATTGGCAAACGCTTTGAAAAAAATGAGAGAAAAAGGTGTGTTAATAATTGGGAGCGGAAATATTGTACACAACTTGAAAATTTTGGATTGGAACAACATAGATGCAAAGCCAATGGAATGGGCAGTTGAGTTTGACGAGTTAGTGAAAGCAAAATTAAACAACTTAGATTTTCAAGCACTTGTTAACTATCAACAATTTGGCAAACTATCAGAAATGGCTCACCCGACAAATGAACATTATCTACCTATGCTTTACATACTTGGCTTGGCAGACAAAAACGAAAACGTGAAATATATCTTTGAAGGCTTTCAATATGGAAGTGCAAGTATGCGTTGCTTTCAAATTTCTTAATTAGAATTTACACATGGACAATTTTGGTGCAGACATCAAACTTTATCCCCTTGAATGAGGAGAAGAACGAACGCATAATCGAGTAGCCCGCCCCACCATGCAAAACATAGCAGGGAGAGGCTCTCACACCACTGTATCCCTCTTCATCGGAACAGGCAGTGCGGGTCTCGTATACAGCGGTTCGTCAGGAATAATGCAACCGCTCTTTACACCAGTTGCACCTTTGTTCTACTTTGAGATAAGGCTAACTAAGTTTTAGCCTCCTTATCGGATTTCAAACAGCCTAACGTTCGGTCCTTCTCCGGGTTGACTATCTGGTCAAAAGAAAATCAGCTTCCAAAATAAACTAGTTTTGAGTAGTATTGCCAGGTGGTTTCTATACTGCCTTCCAGGAGCTTGAGCCGTATGAGTCGAAAGGTTCAAGTACGGTTCATAGGGGACGAGGGTGGGGAAATCCGCCTGCGTTACCCGACGACGACATAGAAATGAAAAAAGAATTCGACATAGACAAATTAGAAAGGACTTCGCTTTCTAAAGAAATTGTCAAAATTTCAAAGCCTATATTTGTTGATCACATTAAAGTATTTCCCGCAGACATGACTCTTGACTGGGAATCAGGTTTCAGAAAATACGGCAAGGTTGACGAAATCTATGCCAAGCAAATATTTTACTCCTTTGTTGACCTATGTGAATCAATTAATAAACTTCAACAAAATGTTACATTTTTATCGCTGACAAATATTCCTGCCTACTATAAAAAGAATGGAATTAGTGAAATTGACTACTATAAATATCACTTTGAAAATCATTACATAAAAATCGTATCAATAATTGACTATACGACAAAATTCATCCACGATGTGTTTCGACTTGATATGCCGATCAGAAAAATTAATGTGTATCTTATTTATGAAAACCTAAATACAAAGACCTCAAAGCCTGCTAAGATATTGAAGAAATTTGATGAGCATTTCAAAGAAATAAAAACTAATAGAAATATTATTATTCATCAAGGAAATTTTAAAAGCAAAGAAATAACGACTTTAGACGCTCATATCATTTCAATTGAAGTAAAGGACGAGATTGACAAAATGATTGCAATGAATTTCAAAAGAAAAAAAAACAGTGAACTCAAAAATACTATTGACAAAATAAAAAGCGACAATGAAAGCGTTATGAGTTTTATAATTGACATTTTTGACGGGTTGACACCTCACTTCACAAAACAATATGACATTTTAAAATTAAAGACATAAAGCACGAACCGTTAACAGCACCTTAGCGTCAGTTTTTTTGAAGAAAAAAAACCGATCGCCAAGCGCCAAACCGTTAGGTTGTGAATAAACTACCTTTTGCTTGATTTTGGGCTTGATTTTCACCCTCCAGTTCGTGTTTTAAAGCCTTTGGGCAGGTGCTGGTTTTAGGCTGCCTGTCGGTAGGTCCAAATTATGGGTTCGCCTATTGGTCTTATTTGGCCTTGGTTTTGGTTGGTTTTTAAATGGCAAGCCGCTTTCTTATAGTTCGGCTTCCAGGTTTTGAGCTTTTCTATCAGTTTTTCCATGCTTCTTATGAAAAGCTGGTGCCGGTTTTCTCCTTGTATATGAGCCAATTGGGTAGTTGTTTTATGCTTTTTAAATAAACATTTTAACCTGTTTGACAACGATATATTTCAAGTATTTTTGAGGCAAGATTGAGAGAGTTTTTTCACAGTCTGCCGTTATAAGTAATACTGGTTTGCTAGTTAGAATAATAAATTATCGAAAATAAACTTGGAGGTTGTTACCTATTTAGATAACTTTGTATTATGCAAGATCAGTTTCATAGAAAAGTCTTCTATTATAAGAATTATTATTTAGACTTCTTTGAAAAACTGAAGCCAGAAGTTAGAAAGAAATTTAACTGGACGATACAACTTATAGCTACAATTGAGAGGATACCTGAAAAATATTTCAAACATCTAACTGGAACCTCTGGCATATTTGAAGTCCGAGTTGAAGTAGGTTCTGATATTTACAGGGCTTTTTGCTTTTTTGATAAAGGGCAGTTGATAATCCTAGTCAATGGCTTTCAAAAGAAATCTCAAAAGACTCCTAAAAGCGAAATTGAACTTGCTCAAAAACTTAAAAAACAATACTTCGATGAAAAAGGCAAATAACAATCTGACTTCTTTTTCTGACCATTTGAATCAGCAATATGGAAAACTAGGTACGCCAGCTAGAGAAAAATATGAAGAAGGCTTTGAAGCATTTAAACTTGGTGTTATACTTCAAGAACTTAGAAAAGAAATGGGCTTGACTCAAGAACAATTGGCTGAGAAATGCGGAACTACTAAAACTTACATATCCCGAATAGAAAATAATGCAAGTGACATTAGACTTTCGACTTTGATGAGAATTTTTCGTGAAGGGTTCGGAAGGCATTTAAAGTTAAGTATAGATATTTAGAAGCGTATAAAGCACCACCTGTAACAGCACACAACCGCCATTGAAAAAACGGCGGCTTTGCCCCAAACCGTCAGGTTGTGAATAAACCAGCTTTTGGGCTTGATTTTGGGCTTGATTTTCACCCTCCAGTTCATGTTTTAAAGCCTTTGGGCAGGTGCTGGTTTTTAGACTGCCTGTTGGTAGGTTCAAATTATGGGTTCGTCTATTGGTCTTATTTGGCCTCGGTTTCGTTCGGTTTTAAAACGCAAGCCGCTTTCTTATATTTCGGCTTCCAGGTTTTGAGCTTTTCTATCAGTTTTTCCATGCTTCTTATAAAAAGCTAGTGCCGGTTTTCTCTTTGTGCATGAGCCAATTACGTAGTTATTTTATGCTAAAAAATAAACATTTAAACCTGTTTGACAACAAGATATTTCAAGTATTTTTGAGGCAAGATTGAGAGA
>JBBRCC010000010.1:0-59099 GCA_038205175.1 Cytophagales bacterium
CCTGTAATCCATGCTGGAATTTTTAAAGAGGAAGAGGCATTGGCGGATCTATACAATGCTGCAGATTTATTGGTTGCCCCAAGCATTGAAGACAATTTGCCTAATGTAGTGGTTGAAGCTTTGTGTTGCGGTTTGCCAACCGTGGGCTTTGCCATTGGAGGTATGACACAACTGGTTGAAGAAAATGAGAATGGATTTTTGTCTCAGGAAATCAATAGCGAGGCGCTGTCAAAATTAATTTTAAAAGCAGCAGGCAAGACCATCCCGACAGCAAAAAGACAAGATATTGCGCATGTAGCCATGCAATTGTATAGCCAGGAAACACAAGCAAAAAGTTATTTAGAATTGTTTGAAGAGGTGATTTCTCAAAAACTTGAAGAAAGTATAGGCTAAATGCGGAAGTAGTTTCAAGACTAATTGTCCTTAATCATTTTCATTCCGCCTGGGATGTTGTTATTTTGTGACAACATTTAGCATCCACCATGAACCAGACTGCAACCTCCGCCCCTGCTACATTAACCGAAGACTTTCTTCCATTGCTCGGTACCGATCATGTTGAGTTCTACGTTGGCAATGCCAAACAATCCGCCTATTACTATCAAGTTGCGTTTGGGTATAAAATTGTTGCTTACGCCGGACCTGAAACCGGGCTGCGGGATAGGGCCAGCTATGTATTGCAGCAAAACAAAATCAGGTTGGTGCTCACAACCGCCTTACGGGCTGATCATCCGATAGCCGTACATGTGAAGTTGCATGGAGATGGTGTGAAAGTGTTGGCACTTTGGGTAGATGATGCCAAAAAATCGTTTGAAGAAACCACCAAAAGAGGGGCAAAAGCCGTGATGGCTCCCATAAAACTGGAAGATGAACATGGCGAAGTGGTGATGGCCTCTATTCAAACATACGGTGAGACAATTCACACATTTGTAGAACGAAAAAACTATACAGGGGCATTTTTGCCTGGCTACAAACCTGCCAAACCGACATTTGAAACCAAGGAAACAGGCTTGCTACATATTGACCATTGTGTAGGCAATGTAGGTTGGGGCGAAATGAACACCTGGGTGAAATATTATGAAGAAGTGATGGGATTTTCGCTTTTGGTTACTTTCGACGACAGCGATATTTCGACCGAATACTCAGCTTTGATGAGCAAAGTGGTTTCTAATGGAAACGGCTTTGTGAAATTCCCCATCAACGAACCGGCAGAGGGCAAAAAGAAAAGCCAAATTGAAGAATATATCGATTTTTACAATGGAGCAGGAGTGCAACATTTAGCGCTGGCCACAAACGACATTGTACACACAGTATCAGAACTTCGAAAAAGAGGTATTGAGTTTTTGTACGTTCCCGATTCTTACTACGAAGACTTGAAGCAAAGGGTAGGAAATATTGATGAAGAAATCGAGATTCTAAAAAGTTTAAATATTCTTGTAGACCGGGACGATGAAGGTTATCTGCTCCAGATTTTCACCAAACCTGTAGAAGACCGGCCAACACTGTTTTATGAAATCATTCAAAGAAAAGGGGCAAAATCTTTTGGAAAAGGCAATTTCAAAGCACTTTTTGAATCAATTGAAAGAGAACAAGAATTGCGGGGGAATTTGTAAAATTGATGCCTTACATGTTCAAAAAGCATCTAATGGTTTAAATTTTGCCAGATAGCTTTCTTAGATTCCACACAGTCCCGAAACGAAAACAAAAGAACATTGAGGCTTCAAAAAGAATGAATCACTAAAGGTCGATTTTCTTATCACTTTTTTGATATTAGGTGCTATTCACTTCGGGGTTAAAGACCAAACCGTAATTTTTGCCTATCCAAAGTTATTTGAACTTGTTTAAGGCACAAAAAAAGAGGCACCGAAACCGATACCTCTTCTCACATTCACTAAAAAAAGTAAGGCAGACAAAATCTGCCCCACTCCACCAACCACTAATTAACCAAACTGTAGACCCTTACATAATCCACTTCCATTTTTGAAGGGAAAATACCGTCGTCAACTCCTTGAGCACCTCCCCAATTACCACCTACGGCTATATTGAGAAGAATGAAAAATTTCTTATCGAATGGCCATGCAGCATAGCCAGCATTGCCGTTTACAAATTCAAATACTTGCACATCGTCTACAAAGCCTCTCACAGCATACGGAGTCCAATCCACTCTATATTTATGAAACTCAGACAATGCCGTTGGCACCGTTAAAGATGCTGTTTTCTGTGTGTTAATAGAGTGATTAAACGCTTCAGTATGCACACTCATATGCACTTCGTTCGGATCATAACCTACATGCTCCATGATATCTATTTCACCAGATCTTGGCCAATTACCGTAAACATTATCAGTAGGCAACATCCAAAATGCAGGCCAGGTGCCTCTGCCAGCCGGAATTTTTATGTTTGCTTCAACACGGCCATACAAAAAATCTTGAAAGCCTTTTGTGGTCATTCTTGTAGATGTGTATTTGGCTCCGTTTCGGTCTTCTCTGCGGGCTTCAATCGTTAGAATTCCATTTGATACATTGGCGTTTTCACCCCTGGTGTAATATTGAAGTTCGTTGTTTCCCCATCCGCTGTTTCCAATTTCATAAACCCACTTTGATGGATCAGGGGCACCAGTTCCGTTGAACTCATCGGCCCAGGTAGGCTCAGCGCTAAACTGCCAATTTTTGTCTTCAATTGGTACAATTACAGGAGTCACTACCTCATCTTTTTCGGTGCATCCACCAAAACCAAACAAGGTGCAAAAGGCAATTACAGGAATGAACATGGCTGAGGCGCTTTGATTCAATTTTTTAATCTGATTCATAATTTCTTTTTTTAGTCTTTGTTAACAAATTTGAGCGTTTGCACGGTGCTGGTTCCATCTCCTACCCTGATCACTAAGCGAGTATTGGTAACTTCCAAAATTCTGTACCGATTTTGAACCCTATCCATCACTCCGATAAACTGATCGCTATCGGCTAATACAATCTGGGCAGAACCTGCGCCAGTACCTTGAACAGGTCCAAGCACATAAGAGCCAGCAACATTGCCAAAATCGCCACAGTTGTAATCTCCAGGTCCGCCATATATCAAAGCGTCCCCGTTAAAATTCACATACATGCTATCGGTGTTTGTAAAAGTGTACCAGTCGTTGATTTGGCATGGTGTTAAAGGTCCGCCACCATAATATTCTGTCGGGTTTGCTTCAGTTCCAGCAACAATAGCATTGGCACCCGGTGCCGGATCTAATTTCCAGGCTTTTCGGCTACCTCCCGACAAGAAAAAGCGAATGCTGTTGGTAGAAACACTTGCGTTGGACATCTTGATTCTTAATTTCTTTCCATTTTCCAACTCACCTTGAACTAACATATCATCTTCAGAAAGTGATAGTATTTCATAACTGTCGTTTACCACTTTATTTGTGGTGCCCAGAAACGGTTGACCATCAAGATTAGCGGTTGAAAACACAAGTTTTGGATTAACTCCGTTGCCACCTCTGATCATCACATAGGACTTAGAATTTGACCTGCCAGCCTGACACGAAGGAGTTGGCCCATCAAACACAAAAGTTTGACCCTTAGAGTCATAGTTGAGGCCGCCTCCGATGTTGAAAGTGTACTCATCATCGATCATACAAGGTGCACCAGGGCCGGTAGATTCAACATCTATTCCATTGCCTGCCAATATGGTAATGGCATCGGCAACAGGGCTAACCGACCATTTTCGATTGCTACAACCTGTTAACAATACAAATGGATCGTACTCACAGGGAGAGTCAAAACTCACAACCTGAGAAGTGGTATTCGTTCCCTTTGGACCAACACTAGTTAATAAAACTGTGAAAGTAGTGCCCGCCAGGTAGCTGTGAACAGGATTGGCTAATACAGAAGTATTGGCATCTCCAAAATTCCATAGATATGAAAAGGCATCCGTAGAAGTATTGGTGAATGACACTCTGTTTGTAAATGGCAGCGTGTCGCCTCCCGGAGAACGAATGATTTCGAACGTGAATCCTGCTGTTGCAATTTTACCTTTCAACTCAGGCACGTCTTTTTTACATGCAGATAAAGCTACGGTAAAAATAAAAAGTACAATGACAATTGGTCGCATAATTGGTGGTTTCTTTTCAGTTAAAAATTGGCTTAATAACCGGGATTTTGAGTCAGATTAAGATTTATATCCCGCTCATTTTGCGGTAAAGGCATCAAAGTATGAAAAGGCTGTGGATTTTTGCCTGAAGCACGCATCACATTCAGCATATAGTTCGGATTTGGGTGCCTGATCAAATCATACCAGCGATGCATTTCAGCAATAAATTCAATCCTGCGTTCTTTGTAAACTGCTTCTAAGTAATCATTCTCACCCAAGCCTTGTTGCAAAGCAGGTAGACCTGCACGTGTTCTTACTTCGTTGATGTATAGTTCGCCGGCACCAGCACCAAAAGCTTCGGCTGCAATAAGCAAAACTTCTGCATAGCGCATTATCGGCACATTTCCAGCACACGTCCATCCATCGCCATCCGACTCGATATTTGTAATAGAAACAAAATACTTGCGCACATTGAAGCCTAATGGAGAACCTTCTATCGAATTTGGCTGGGTATAGTTGCCAAGCACATCGCCAGGCATCCAGATGCTTGGCGCCCTTCTTCGATCTATAATTTGGCCAGCGTTATTTTTCTCATACATATCGACAAAGTTTTTGGTAGGTATATTGAAACCGTAGCCTGAATTCACTACCAGGTTTTGCGCTCGGGGAGCAAACCAACAATTTAACACATTGCCTTGACCAAAGTAGGTGAAGCTTCCACCTGAGTTTCTATACTGTACTTCGAACAAAGATTCAGGTCCATTTTCAGTGTTCACGCTGAAATTGTCGCCATAGTTTGCGTTGAGACGATACACCCCTGAATTGATTACAGCCAGAGCTTCTTCACCTGCTTTGGCTTTGTTGCCAAGCGTTAGGTAAACAGAAGCCAACATACCTCTCGCAGCCCAAGAATTTACTCTTCCTTGATCGACTCCGGTATAACGAGTGCTTGGCAAAAAACCAGATGCAGCCTCTAAGTCAGCAATAATGGTTTGATAAACCTGAGCCGCCGGAGAGCGCTTAATTTCATAAGATTGAAGCAAGGTGATAGGGTTGGTGTAAAGTGGAACATCACCAAACAAGCGCACCAACATGTAATAGTAAAATCCTCTTAGAAAATGAGCTTCACCGAGACAACGTCTACGGGCTGTTTCGCTCATGCTTGCTATGCCGGGAACTTTATCGAGCACCAGGTTGGCACGCTGCACGCCTAAATAACACTGTGTGTAGTAAGTGTTTATTCTTGGATTGAATGAATTGATGGCAAAATTGTCGAAGTCATTGATTTCAGCTGCATCGGTTGCGCCACCGCCCCCTTTGTCGGCATCGTCGCTCATGATGTCAATGATTTGCCAGGCGGCACCATTGTATAAACCCTGGAGAGGAGTGTAAACAGCATTGGTAGCACGAATGGCATCGGTTTCAGTTTGGTAAAAGTTCTCATCTGAAACAATATTGTTGGGCTTCAGATCGAGAAAGTCTTTTTTGCAGCCAGTTTGGAGATACAGGGTGATCGCACATACCGTCACCCACATAATTTGATTCGATTTCATAGTATTGGTCAATAGGTTGTGGAGTTTTAATTAAAAATCAAAGGTTAAACCGGCAAGCCAGGTACGTGCCTGAGGATAAAATCCAAAGTCAACGCCTCCTCCTACTTCCGGGTCGAAACCAGTGTATTTGGTAAATGTTAAGGCATTTTGTACCGATGCGTAAAACCTGATGTTGGTAGCAGTAACTGATTTACTCCATTTATTGGGCAAATTCACACTAAACCTTATGTTTTTAACCCTGAGGTATGAAGCGTCTTCCACAAACCTTGAAGAAACACGGTTGTTTTTGTTGGGATCGGCTTGGGTCATACGAGGCATGTGGTCGCTGGTTCCTGGGCCTATCCATCGATTAAGCACTTCTTTGCTGTAGTTTCCATTGGATACACCGCCTTCTGTATACCAACGGGTAAAGTTCAAGACTTTATTCCCACTCGATCCTTGAAGAAACACAGACAGCTCGAAAATTTTGTAAGAAACGGTGTTGGTGAAGCCGTACGTAAAATTGGGTATTGAATTTCCCAGGTTTGTTCTGTCTTCATCATTGATAATGCCATCACCATTCAAATCTTTAAACCTGATGTCGCCGGGCGAAGTGCTGTTTGTTCCGTCTGAACCCAATGTTTGAGTAGCATGTGAATTTACTTCTTCCTGAGTCTGGAAAATACCATCGGCTACAAAACCGTAGAAATAATTCACTGGCTGTCCAGTTGTTACCCGAAGTCCACCACCTTCAATCCTGCTGAAACCTGAAATGATTGGAGCGCTTCTTCCCAAGTCTGTGATTCTATTTCTAAATGTGGAAAAAATAAATGTTGAGTTCCACTTCACTGCTGATTCTGCTGGCGTGTTGATGGAATTAAGCGCTAAATCAATACCAACATTGGTCATGGTGCCAGTATTAAAAGGCGTGCTCTCGTATGTTCCACTTGTAACTGGTGGAGACACCAAGAAAATCAAATCTTTCGACGACCTTTTGTATACATCTGTTGACAATGAAAATCGGTTTTGAATGATTCCTATGTCAACTCCCAAGTTCATCTGTTCATTTTTCTCCCAAATCAGATTAGGGTTTTTAGTAGCTGTTGGTGCGGCACCCGTGTTTGCACCACCTGGTCCGCTGTTGTCGCCAAATGGATATTGAATTCCTGTGTTGATGCGTTGCAGGTAAGCAAAGGCTGGCACGTTCTGATTGCCAGTGAGACCATAACTAGCTCTTACTTTCAGGTTGCTGATCAGATTTACTTCCTTCATAAAGTCTTCGTCTGAAATATTCCAACCCATGGAAAATGCAGGGAAAACGGCATACTGATTTCCAACCGCAAAATTCGAAGAACCGTCTCTTCTTAAACTAGCAGCAAACAGGTACTTTCCCTTGTAATCATAATTGGCCCTGCCTACAAAAGACAGCAGTCTATTTGTACCATAACCGCCGAAATTTGAAATCTGGGTAAGATTTTGTGGCACCACAGCAGCATCGTCGAGCACTTGAAGATCAAGACGTTGGTAGCCATTTCTGCTTGCACCTAAAATATTGAAAGTATTATCCTGAGCTGTATAACCTCCAAGCAATGTAATGTTGTGATCGCCAAAGCTCTTTTTATAGTTGGCGGTAAATTCTGCCAGATAACTAGGTGAGTAATTTACCTGATCGAAAAAGTTGGTGTTCACTATAGGTCGTCCACCAGTTGAAGGTATGGCAGGATTCCAACCCCTTAGGTTTTGCATTAGAAAATCGAGGCCTAGATTTGCCCTTAATGTTAAATTTGGTATAACTTCATAATCTGCATACACAGAACCAATAGAACGGAATCTGGTGTTGGTAAACTGCGGAACCTGAATATCATATACAGGATTTGGTTCATTATAACCATCTTCTCCACCATTTCCACCCGCCCAACTACCATCAGGATTTCTAACAGAAACAGTTGGAGGAGCTGCCAAGGCTAAAATAAGCAGTGAATTGAATGGATCAAAGGTATTTCTGGGAATTTCCAAAGTGCGGCTCATAATAAGGCTATTGCCAATTTTTAGTTTTTTCGACACTTGCATATCGCCATTGAAGCGAAAGTTGTACCTATCGAAACTTGTACCCCGAACAATACCATCTTGTTGGAAATAACTGGCAGATACCGCATATTTAGCCTTATCATTTCCCCCGGTTATACTTAGAGATGCATTGGTCATAGCCGCCCTGCGAAAAATCTGATTGAGCCAATCGGTACCTTCACCATAAATGTTTTTAACAGCTTGCGGATTGGCCAATTTTGGAAGGGGCTGTAAACCACTCGCAAGCCTGGCCTCACTGTTGATGATAGCATACTCTTCGGCATTGAGCATGGTTGGTAAATTCCAGGAATTTTGAATTCCTCTATACACATCAAGATTAATTTTTGCTTTGCCTTCTTTACCTCGTTTAGTGTTGATGATTACCACACCATTCGAACCTCTCACACCATAGATGGAAGCAGCAGCGGCATCTTTTAATACATCAATTGATTCTATCTCATTGGGGCTAATTGAGTTGAGCACATTGTCGGCGGTTTGATCTGGAAGCGGAAAACCGTCTAACACAACCAAGGGATTGTTGGAACCTGTAACAGAAGAAATACCCCTGATCCGCATTGAGGTGCCGCCTGTGCCACCTGGAGCACCTGAATTTTGAATTACTGTTACACCAGCCACTCTACCTTGCAATGCTTGAGCAGCATCGGCAACAGGGGCTGCTGTGATTTCTTTTGCATTGACAGAAGATATTGAACTGCTTACTTCTCGCTTGGTTTGAGTGCCATAACCTACT
Source organism: Cytophagales bacterium (assembly GCA_038205175.1). Taxonomy (GTDB): domain Bacteria; phylum Bacteroidota; class Bacteroidia; order Cytophagales; family Flexibacteraceae; genus JBBRCC01. Next base: position 8,422 of record JBBRCC010000010.1, read on the forward strand.
ACAACTACTTCCCTGAATTCACTAATCGCCAAAGTCAGGTTTACATTGATGGTGGTTCGACCGGCAATGCCAATTTCTTGAGTTTGGTAGCCTACAAAACGAACCTGCAACACATCATTCTCGTCTGCTTCAATTGAAAATGCGCCATCTATATTTGTAGCTGTGCCTCTTTGAGTTCCTTTAATGAGCAAAGTAGCACCAGGTATAGGCTCGGCATTTTCATCATATACAATACCTTTTACAGTAATAACTTCTTGGGAGCCAGAGGCACTTTCACTTGTAGCGGCCTCATTCACATCCCTTTTCTTATCACTACTTTTACTTTTTTGAGACTTTTCAAGGATTGTGTAAACCGCTTTGCCAGTCTTTTCAAATTCAAGGCCGGTTTCGATAGTGATGTCTGTTAAGGCTGCATTGAGACTATTATTTTTTAAAACCCTTGAAGAGATGAATTTACTTTTCAACTCATCACTTTTGTAAAAAAAAGTGACTTTATACAGTTGTTCAAGCTCGCTTAAAGCTTTTGTAAGCGAAAGGTTTGAAGGTGTGTCTGTCTGCAAAATCTGGGGCGAATACCCAGAGAGTTGTGCATTGATGGAGGCGGTTTGCCCAAATCCATACATTGTGACAAATAGGCACAAAGGTAATACTCCTTGTTTCAGGATGTAAAATACTTTCATATTGGTTACTTGGTGAAAAGGCAATTTTTAAAAGTCTAGTATGTTTGGCGCAAAACCAGACTTATTGTGTTTTATTTTTTTTCCTGAAGAATCAATTCTGATCCATTCAGTGTGTAGCTCAGGTTGAAAAGGCTGGTCATAGACTTCACCAGATCATTGATATCCTCATTTGGAACTCTACCTGAAACGGTTTCTTTCAACAAAGCAGGATCTCTAACCGAGATTTTTATTCCATGAGAAGCTTCAACCATTTCAATCACCTCGCTCAATGGAGTATGATCAAATATATAATATCCTGATTTCCAAGAGGTAACAGCTGCTGCAGGCAAATTGGTTTTTAGTTCTTTGTTTGCTTTCCCTGTGCTGGAGTAGTCAACATAATCACCTGGCAAAAGATTGATTACATTTTCGTCCAGCTTCTTTTTTAACGCCAATTGAACTTTTCCTTCATTGAGAAAAACCCTGGTGGCATTTTTTCTGGTATTGACGTTAAACTGGGTGCCAACTACTTTTACATCCAGGTCTTTGGTGTGCACCACAAACTGCTTGTAGACCGAGTTGTCGGGGTGCGACACTACATCAAAAAATGCCTCACCCTCTAACCAAATTTCTCTGGCAGGAGCAAATTTCCAGGCAGACTTAGTTCTCAACTGAGAATTGGCATTGAGCACAATGGTTGTTCCATCGAACAATTTAATATTTTTCTTTCTGCCAAAACCAGTGATATAGGAATCTTCATCAGGCTGATATACAAAATAACCCAACCAACTGATGGCCAAAAAGACAATTGCCGCCGCAGCCGACTTCCACCACCAACTGTTGTTGCTAGCGGAGGTTATATTGCGATTTTCGCTCTCATCTATTCTTGATTGCAATTTTTGCCATCCAGCTACAATTTCTTCATCCGGCAACATGGTTGTTCCACTTTGAAGTTCAGTCAATATTCTAGCAGCAAGCATGGCAACTGGCAAACTATCTTGGTTTTCCTTCAGCCAGGTATCCCAATACCTGCAATCGGTCTCGTTCTGTCCAAGAGCCCAGTTTTTAAAACTTTCCTGGGTTAGAAAAAAATCTGGTGTGAGTTTGTTGCTCATTCAACATTCGTGTTTTTCGATGGTAAGAGGGCATGTTTCAGCAGCAACTAACCAAAATTTTAAAAAAATTTATCGCATTTCTATCTTTTGCGTATCGGAAAAGATACGAATTGGACATCATTTCCATTTGGCAAAACCTGTAGGTTATTGTTTTACAAACATTACAGCCTTTTGTCCGGGCAAGTACAACAAATAAACTCCAGACTTCATGTGTTTCAATTCTATGTTTTTTTCAGATGCCCATCGCCATTCTACACTTCTGCCCATGGCATCAAAGATTTTGATTTCATTTTTAATCATGGGCGAAAATCCTTCAACACGTAGCAATTCTGAAGCAGGGTTTGGAAAAACTTTTAACTCAGATTCAACTTCACTTTTTTCAATAGAGTTTATACAGATCCCTTGTAAATTAGCACTCATCCAATTGGCACGTTGGTTAAGCCAGTTTTGAAAACCAGCTACTTCAGCAACATAAGTGCTTAGAATCGGGTCGGGATTTGGCCAAACATATTGACCCAAAATTGGCCAAAAGGTAAAGTTTCTGACTTGAGCCTCCTGTAGCAATTGACTTACAGAGTCAACCCATTCGGCCCGCTTCAGGGGCGGCCAAATTTCGTTGTTCACGTGCAACCAACGGCATACTAATGCTGCTTCAAACTCAGGGTCTGTTCTGAATCTCCGCCACCATGTAGGTGTGAGCCCGCTGGGACACACATTTTCTACCTGATAGGTCCACCCGGGAATGAACTGCGCATCGCAATAATTGGCATTTCGCCAGGCAATGTCAAAATCCCACACCGGACCCATAATCAACTTACCCTGATCTCTGGTAATTTTTTGTTTGGTAATGAAAGTGGAAAAACGAAATCCATCAATGTTCTTGCTCCATTCATTTACCAGAAAAAAGTCGATGAATGAGGGCATATTAATATACTTTTTATAGCTACTTTGCCCTTGAAAAGACATTGTATTCAATGCATTTTCAAAGCTATCCATATAAGCTTTTATATAATTTTTTTGGGGAATAACCAGATTGCTTGCCTTCGGATAGTCATACAAAAACTTGATTCTTTGGCCACCTGATCCACGTTCTCCAGCGTAATTTGAACTAAACCCCTCCGAATCGTTTCCAGTTGGTTTGTCAATTTTTATGATATAACCACCAGTGACATCATCACCACTTACGTCGTTAGTCCGAAGTCTGGCAATATCAACCCTGTTTTGATCTCGCTTTATCTTTTCTGTGAATACATAAATGCCTTGATATTCCCCGTTTAGCATCAATTCCACATAGCGTGTTCGGGGTGCATACCAACCAAAACTTCGAGATAGGTTATAAGCAAACACATTCCGCATCAAGCTTTTGTCTGTGTAATTGGCAGATAGAACCCAATCACTTTGCGGTGGCATTCCCAAAACCGCTCTGGAAGTATCTTCACCCAGGGCATCCTGAAACTCAAATCCGTATGATTTTTTTGGAAACGATGCGGAACTACTTCCACGTTGTTCTATTGCACCTTTCATCCAATCAGATTGCGAACTATCCTGCAATATGGCTCGCCCTGATGCATCTATGTTCAATATCTTCATCCTGGCAAAGATCTTAGGTTCATCAGGAATCAATTGAGAGCGAGTATCGAGCAAGACAACAGGCATGTTGGAAGATGAAAATGGAAACAAGGTTGCAGGTTGACTCGAAAAAGAAATAGACCAAAACTGCAAAGTGCCTGAGGTTGGTGTTCGTGCATCTCTGATTCTTAGCTTCCATATTCCATTTGCTACCTGCCCATTATTCTGAAGTCCCAAACTTTGCATAGGCCTAAAAATGCCGGTAAAAGGAGGTGAAGCATTGAAAATCAACGGATTATTCCATCCACTAAAACATGTGTTGATAAAGTTATCTCCATCCCAGCCAATGCCATTAAATAAATTCACTGCTATGCCTGCCGGACTCAAAAGCTCCACATTCAATTGATCTACATGCCGGTGGTCTATCGACAAACACACCCTGTATAAACCAAAATTAGCATCTATTGGCTGACTTATTCCACTCACCTCAAGCGGAAAATCTACAAAATTTCCATTATCGGCAATGGGGCCACCGGCTCTTGAAAAATTTTGACCCGAACATATTTGTGCATCCAGAAAAAAGAAGAACAGCAGGATTTTTAATAGGTTTTTTCCCAATAGCTTTGAGTCAAGAATTTGATACAAATTATTATGACGTTTTCTCACTTGACCACTGTTAGCCAGCCTGTAAATTTCTCACCGTCAAGCTCATTTACCAGCATGTAAAAGTAGGTTCCGGTTTCGTTGTCTTCCGGCCCTTTCCAAGCGACCTCATTTTCGGTTTTACCTGAATAAATTTCTTTGCCCCATCGGTTAAAAATGCTGACACTTACCCCATCAGGCAGACCTTTCACATAAAAAAATTCATTCGCTGCATCGCCATTGGGAGAAATCACATTAGGAATCACATAGACAGGTTTAGCATAAAATAAAACCCTTGCAGTTTTTTCAGTGCTACTGCTACAGCCATTTTGTGTGACACTGTATGAAATACGATAAGTACCGGGTTGCAATATAGATGGTATCCACTGGGCATTGAAAGGAATAACGCCATCTCCGGAAAATATTCCGCCCGGCTGAATAGGCACCAATTGAATGTTAGGGCCAGTAAAAAAAACAGAATCCGGCAGCCCTGAAAAATCTGAATTAGGGATAGGGCGAATAGCATAAGTTTTCCAAACCGTGTCGCCTCCACAACCCGTTGTTTGGTCGAGCGCATAGCCAATTCGGTATGCTCCAGGCGCTAAATTATTCGTAAACAACTGACTGCCATTGACTCCTGGGCCAAAAAACAACCCTCCTTCCACTTCAGGCACAAGATTTATGGTATCGCTTCCTTGGCAATAGCTGGTATCAATACCCGCAAAATTAGAAGTTAAACCATCTACTATCTGAATGGTAACAGAAGTATTTTTGACGCAATTGGAACCGAAACCAGAAATGCCAGTTTCGTATGAAATTGTTTTGAAGCCCAAACCGGCCGTTTGAGGATTGAAAATCCCATTTGGAGAAACACCTGGACCCGACCATTGATCTCCACCGGGTGCATTTGAAAGCATTTGAAATGGGGCAGACTGAAGGCAAACAGAACTTCCCTGTGCTGGATTAGTAATGATTAATGGGTTTACCAATGGATCGCCCGTCCGCCTGATGATCACTTGAAAACGTGAACGTTCTGCTCTTTCGTAGTAATCAACTACAACATTCCTGGGGCCGGCGTCGAGGTATACACCACAACCATTGTTGTATAATCTTCCCGCAAATTCATGATCTCCCCATAAATTGACTAACCAGGTAGCTCCGCCATCGAGACTAAGTCGAAACCCATCGTCACCGCCCCCGCCGAAAATATAATAACCAGCTTCAAAGTTGATTTTTCTACGCATTCTGATGGAATAAAAATTTGCGTGACTTCCGCAAACATGCGTAGTATCAAATAGATTTCCAGGTGCTGATGTGATATCGAAACCCCAATTAAGGTCAAATGATAATGCCTCTTTAGTAACATAACCCAAATAATTGACAGGGTTAAAAATATCCTGAGTACTGGCATCTATAATAATAGTTTGAATGGTAGGCGTCCATTTAAAAAAAGAACCCCTCCAATAGCCTTCAGGAAAAAAAGCCGTATCTGACAAAGAGCCAATTTTCGCAATTTTAAACGGATAAAGATTTGGGCTGCTGTAGGTCAACGGACTTGAACCCCTTATCCGTACCTGATAATCGATATTAGGCAATAAACCATTTGGAGTAGGGAAACTCACATTTATATTTTGATTAATTGAATTGCCAGCCACAGCCCTTTGACCAATTAAACTGATAATCGGACCGTTGGCAAAATCGCCATTTGCAGCCATTTCGACGGTAAAAATATTGTCAAACAAAAAGTTGAAGTGTTCAAATTTAAGCTGAATGTTGGCTTTTTCACAAATTTCCGCATTTGGGAAGTCGTTACCCGTCATGATGGGCACTGAAATGATACCTACCGCTCCGGAGTGCGTGATTAGATTAAAAGATACAAAAATCAAAAAAATTGACTTCCTGATGAAAGCATTCATGTTTTGGTTGGTTTGGAATAATTGAGAACTGTAAATTGACCTTGACCTCTTTTTTATGAGCAAATCATTCAATAATCAAGACTTTTTCTACTTAAATAGTGCTTCATTCCCCCTTCGCCATTGATTTATTGAACCTTAATGAGGTGAAAAGATTGACTTAGATAAAGAGGCGAATCGCAGATTTTACTAACCAAAAAAATCACCAGCATGATATAAAAGTCTCCTAGCATCATTTACTTCAATCAATGACCCGACAAAGGCTGGAGTGTAAAACTTTGCTATTTTGATACTCTAAAAATCCTGAATACTAAAACAAAAAAACAGCCTCCGGAATTCCAGAGGCTGTTTCGGTAAGATTAATCTAACTTAAATTTACTTAATAATCAGTTTTTCAGTTACTGAACGATCTTGAGTTATTACTTGCACAGAATACAAACCTGAAGCAAGATTGAAGTCAATCACTTTGCGGTTGTTATTGGCCGACAAATTCATGTCGGTAGTCATCACCACTTTGCCAAGCACATCAGTCACCAAAATCTTGGCAGCACTTTTCAAATCGCCAGAAACCTGAAGAGTTACTTGTTGGCCATTTGTTGGATTTGGATAAATCTTAACTCCTAAACCTTTTAGCGCCTCATTTGTGCTCGTTACAGCATCGTTGGCAAATACAATTTCAAACCTGTTGCTCATCTCGGCGTTGGCCGGATTCACATCGAAGCTGTATGTTGTATTGAGGGTAATATTCTCAAATCTGCCATTCCAGTTGTCTTTCAAGAAAATGCCAGTTGAGGCTGGGAATGATTCTAAACCTGCGAATACAAAAGAATGCATCCCTGTAGAACCTCTGAACGTGGTTGTCAATGGAACAATTTTGGTTCCTGCCAATGGCGCAAAGGTGTTGATAATCACTTGTTCGTTGCCAAGTGGCATGCTGAAGAAAAAGTTACTACCACTCAGATTGGCTATATCCAACTGTGAATCTTTTCCATCTGTAGCACCTTCAGCAAACCTGATTTCGCCCATGTAGTAGTAATCAAGCATACCGGGCTTCTCAAGGTTGATTTTCAAGGCATTGCTGGTTTCAGTTGCAGTTCTAATAAATGAATTAGCTGCTGAAGATTTGGCAGACTCATTGATACTAAGTGTGGCAGTATATGTACCCGCATCTTGCAGTTTTACAAAAAAGCCTTGGCCACTTGCAATTAAGTTTGGATTTGTAGGAGCAGGACCTGCACCAGCGTAAGTTGCAGTTGCAGTGGAATAAACGCCATAGCCATTGCCTGTTTTATTCCAACGGTAGAAAGCATTTAGCATACTTGTAGGCTTAGTCCAACCACTTGCTGCATCCCAGTTGATGGCAGATGGATATGGGTTGCCGAGCAGGTTCCAGCCTCTGAATTTTTCATCGCAAAGAATAGTAGTCGAAGAAGTATTCGGCTGACAATTAACAGGTTCTGTTCTGTTTAAAGTTGGGAAATCAAAAGCACCTTGATTAACTGTTCCCACATTGTCAACTATTCTATTTGGTGTGCGGTAAGAAGTTAGCCAAACCCTAAAACCTTGACCTACATTAAGCATATCGCCGAGAACTGGCACTCTCCATCCACGTTTCTGTGCTGTGTCTGTAGTTACATTGTGAAATGCATCGGTGTAATTGAAAATGGTAGAATGCTGAATTCCAAGGGGATGAACACCTTGGTTTCCACCCAAGTTGGTTCCGGCTACCATATAAAGGTTGTCTGACCACTGGCTGAAATTTCCGCCTTCAATAGCTGTTCCAAGGAAATACCAGCCATTGCCTGTTCCTGTTAAATACCGCTGCTGAGTTACATTACCAATTACAGATGCACCTGCAGGAATAGCTGCAATAGAACCTGTTTCAGTGGCATTTGAGACTAAGATCAATTTACTTGTAGGAGCAACCACCAAATTCGCATTGCCATTCGACAGGGTTAATGGGCCTCTCATATCCACTCGACCATTGATAGTTACCGCTCCAGAAGCTGCAGGTTTTGTTACCGTAAGATTCTGAAGTTGATAGGTGCCAGTGATTGTTTGACCAGCTGTTCCGTTCATTATTAAGTTGCCCGTACCTAAAAGTTTGCCACCTGTGATGTTTCCACAAACACTAAGTGATGAACCAGTGCCGATTGTAAGACTTGCTGCAGGACCCATGTTGATGTTGCCACAAGAAAAACTTCCACTTGAAATCACAGGCATATTGCCGCTCGCTTTGTTTACCAAAATGTTGGCATTGCAACCTGAAGGAGGAAAACCAGTTGACCAGTTGCTACCAGTATTGAAATTAGTAGAAGTTGTTCCATTCCAGACAAAAGTTGGGAACGCACCAAAAGTGATATTATCCACATACGAAACTTGGGTAGTACCCGGAACCTGGTTGAATCCAGGGAAAAGAACCAGTCTGTTGTATATATCAGAAATATTTGCACTGGCACTGAAATCAAATTGTAAAATCTGCCATCCTGTAGCCGTTGTTGTAACGAGTCTTTCAATGGGTGCAGAACCTTCCAATCTCAAAAGTACATTAAATCCAACCATCGGACTAAAAAAGCGTACGCTGATGGTTGTGTTTCCAAGTGCAAAAGGTATTGGGCTAGCCAAAACAGCATTCCCTAAAATTGCTCCAGATCCACCGCCACCTAGAGGTGCTTTTGTAAAACGCAATACGGTGTTTCCTGCATCCAAAGGATCTACCGTGATTGCCGAAACAATCTGACCAAAATCGGCCGAAATAAGCTGAACAGTGGCAAAATCATCCCATGTTACAGGAAGTGAAATTGGCCTTTTTAAGTAGGTAAATCCATTACGATTTCCTGTGCCAAAAGAGTTGGTAACTCTAACACTACCAGTAGTACCAGGACCAACAATTGCGTCAATCCTAGAAGAATTAACAATGGTGTAAGAAGCAGCATTTGTTCCCCCGAATGTAACAGCTGTGGCAGAAGTAAAATTACTTCCATTAATGGTAACAAGATCACCTGCAAAAGAACTGGCTGGTATAAAGGAAGAAATAGCAGGAGTTCCCGGAGGGGCAATCCAATCGAAACCGGCTAGTGTTCCAGTTCCAACTGTTGTAACCGTAACATTGCCTGAAAAGCCAGCACCAACAACAGCCTCAATCTGATTATTATTTATCACTGTGAATGAAGTAGCAGCAATACCTCCAAAACGAACAGCAGTGGCACCAGTAAAGTTATTGCCATTGATGGTAACTGTAGCCCCTGTTGCAGCACTGGTTGGCGTAAAATTCGAAACTGTTGGGCCAGGAACAAATCGGACATCGTCTAAATAGAATGTATTTGCACTTGCAGTTCCCGGTGTATTAAAGTTGAAGAATATAGAAACCTTATCGTAATCAACACCTGAATAATTAAGCGGGGCACCGCCTGTGGTAGTTCCAAAATCAAAAACCAAGGTTTCCCATGCATTTTGAACAGTAGTTACTGCCTGAGTTTCAGAATTCTGAGCTGGCGCAGTTCCTTGTTCTACTTTCATCATTACGATGGTACCGATTGGGCGGGTCGAGTAAACTCTGGCACTCATAAATCGGTTTGAAGGTGTAAATGGAATAGGGGCAAAAAAACCACCATTGTTTACTCCAACTGTACCCAGGGTAGTTCCAGCCCAAGGTTGAGCACCTACTCCTTTGATTACCCTTAAAACAGGATTTAATGGATCGGTCGGATCCACATTTTGGGATGAAGTAAGTATTGGACCTCCAAAATCGGTTGTAGCATAATCAACCAGAACTGGAGTATCCCAGGTAATTGGCAATGAAATGGCTGCTTTTGGAATGTACGAGAAACCTGCTAATGATCCAATACCAGTAGGGTTGGTTACTGAAACCTGACCAGAAGCACCAGCACCAAGTACGGCAGTAATGGTATTGTCATTTACTACAACAAATGAAGTTGCAGCTGTTCCACCAAATGAAACGGCTGTAGCTGTAAGGAAGTTTGTACCTGTTATGGTTACAACGCCTGTTTCACCTGCACTGGTTGGTGCAAAGGCTGTGACAGTAGCACCAGTAGGAGGTGCAGTAAATGTAAAACCCGCCAAAGTACTGGTAGCTCCTCTGGTAACAGAAACAGAACCGGAAGCTCCAAGAGCCACTACCGCTGTTATGGTTGTTGAATTCACTACATTAAAAGAAGTGGCAGCAACCCCGCCAAAACTAACAGCGGTTGATCCCGTAAAGTTCGTACCGGTGATGGTTACAGTTGCGCCAGTTGTGGCACTCGTTGGAGTGAATGAACTAATTGTTGGGGGCGGGTAGAAATCAACATCATCTAAGTAAAAGATGCTTGTATTACCAGGTGAATTAAAATTCATGAAAAATGAAATTTTTTCGTATGTGAGAAGATGGTTGACTCCAGATAAATTCCAAAATAGTGTTGACCATCCATTTTGTACGGTGGTGAGTGCATCTAACTCTGCGGAAATACCACCATTGGCTGCATTCTCTACTTTACATCGAATTGCAGTTCCAACAGGCAATGGACTATACACACGGGCGGTAATAATTTTAGCTGTTGCTGTAAATGGAATTGGAACTGTCAAACCACCATTATTAACCTTTGGTGCAAAATCCTTTCCCAAGGTAGTACCAGCCCAGACTTGAGATCCCAACGGCTTTGAAATTCGAAGTACACCATTGGCTGCATTTAGTGGATCGGTTGACAAAGTAGAACCAGCACCAGCACCTACAAATCCAAAATCTGTGGTTGTATAATCAACAGAAGCACTACCAAAAGTAATTGGCAATGAAATTGGCACTTTGAATATGAAACCAACTCTGGTGCCTGGACCTCCAGGATTGGTGACAACCACTGAACCTGAAGCACCTGTTCCAACAGTTGCTGTTATGGTAGTTGAATTCACAACTGTAAAAGCAGACGCAGCTGTGCCACCAAAAGTGACAGCAGTAACATCTATAAAATTCGTACCTGTTATGGTTACAACGCCGAATTGTCCTGTACTGGTAGGGCTAAAAGAAGAAACAGTTGGAGCGGGAGGTAGATAAGTAAACCCAGCTAAGGTACCCACTCCGTCTGGATTTGTGACGGCTACAAGCCCTGTATTTCCCAGATCGACTACAGCGGTTATGGTGGTTGAATTAACAATAGCAAATGAAAATGCAGCATCGCCTCCAAAGTTGACGGCGGTTGCTGTGGTAAAATTAGTGCCGGTAATCGTTATAGTTGCCCCAGTAGCGCCACTAGTTGGCGTAAATGAAGTAACCGTAGGTGCCGTTAAAGGAGCTATAAATGTAAATCCTGCTAAGGATGTAAATGACACAGGAGTAGTTACTTTGACTGCCCCAGATGCGCCGACGCCTACCACTGCGGTAATGGTAGTAGCGTTCACAACGGTGAAACTAGCCGCCGGAGAACCTCCAAAACTAAGAGCTGTTGCGCCTGTAAATCCACTACCTGTAATAGTAACGGTGTTGCCACTGGTCTCACTGGTTGGTGCAAATGAAGCAATTACCGGAGGTAATCCTAAAGCAATGTTGTCTACAAAATATTCATCTGAATTATTTCCTCCCTGACCATAATTTGGAAAAAAACTAAGCTTTCCATAAGCGTTGGCAATATTGAAAGTGCCTGCTGTAGGTGCTGCCATATTAAAGGTCATATTTTCCCATTGTCCGGCTCCAACAGTAGTATTTACGGCTTTTTCCACAAAAATACCACCATTTGCTTTGTCCTCTACTTTCACCATCATGGACGAGCCAGCTGGCCGTGTAGTTCGTACCCTAACCGTTATAGTGGTATTGCCAACCGAAAACGGAATGTTAACCGGAAACCCACCATCATTTATTTTAGGTGCGAAATCCTTGCCAATTGTGGTGCCAGCCCAATTTTGGGAACCAACTGGCTTTGTCAACCTTAATACCTTATTTGTAGCATCTGTTGGATCATCCACAGCGCCAATTGAGTTTACATTACCACCAAAAGAGGTAGTCGTATAATCAATGGCACCATCATCCCAGGTGACTGGTAAGGCGATTTGAGCATACACTGAGACCGAAATCAGAAACAGTGCAAATGATAAGAGTTTTTTCATTCAATTAATTTGGTTTTAAAATTTACAGTTGCTTTCACGAAAAGCTACCTGCTTAAGAATTGTTGAAAAGAGGAAGGGGATGTACCATTACTAACCATTCTTGTCCAAAAAAAAATACATTGATCAGAAATAATGAATTTATCCTGTTCTATTGCTGTTCACAAGTCATAAAAAATAAAGGATTGATTCTCTGTTTACTCTTATTCTTTTAGTATATTTAACTGAGGTTCTAAAACAACAAAACATATAGCCCAAAAACTCCAAATGAGGATTTTGAATTAATAATCTATGCGAAGGACAAGAGTTGGACTTAAAATGGAAAGAAGTCTCAAAGTGATTTTTAAGAAAAAAAGGAAACTCCGAACATCAAGAGAAAAACGAAACAAGAAATTTATCTGGTGGGTCCAATGATTTGAATGGAACTTTTGTTCTTTCCGATTAAAAAAGCGTCCAGATGCCCAACACGAATTTTCTCCATACATCGTGAATCTCCCGGAACATAAAAATTGCTGGTTAAAACGTCCACAGGAGAATAGGTCTGGTTTCCTTTGCCCACCAATAAAAGGCCGATACCAGCATCATTTCTTCCCGTTTCAACTTCTGTTGAATAGTCATTCCCGCAAAGTAAAATATCAGGAATGGAGTCTTTGTTTACATCGGCGACCTGAATGCCATGCACTGGAAATAACTGAGCCTCCAGGGGCAAAAAGCCAGGTGTGAAATTTCCTTTTCCATCATTATAAAAAATCTGGCTTCCCATGTTATTGGCAAAAAATTTATCAGCTGATGAAATTTGCTCTTTGGTGAATATATCATCAACCGTAACGTCTGAGTATGATTTATATCGCAAATACTTTTTCCTGAGATAAGGCATCTGATCCAACACGTTGTCACGCAACCCGATCGGATAACTTTTATTTCCAATATACACACTGATCATGCAATCAGTGCTTCCATTCTTGTCAAAATCATTTACCAACATGGTTGCCGGACGTTCCTTCGAACCTCTGTAGCGGGTATTCAAACCAAGATTGCCACCTATCAAATCTAAATCTCCATCTCCGTCAAGATCCGAAGAAATCAACCTATTCCACCAGCCATGGCTATCCTCCAGAACAACGGGTGTATTGCTAAGTATGCCATTATTGTTATAGAACAGGGTTATAGGCATCCACTCGCCAGCAAGGCATAAATCATCCCAGCCGTCCTGATTCAAGTCTGCCCAAATGGCCGAAGTAACCATGCCCACTTTTGAAAGGGAGGAAAATTTAACCAACTCGGCCAAAGTATCACCTTGAACCGTGAGCAGCATGCTTTCGGGAATACGCCCATAATGGCCTGGTTTAACTCTCCCTCCAACAAAAACATCCATTTTCCCATCCTTATTGTAGTCAGAAACACAGAGAGTAGATGAACTGGTAAAGAATTTTTTTCCTTGGATGGACTTCTTAAAATTGCCCGATCCATCGTTTATATACAACCGGATGGGATACATGGCAGGTTTGTTCGGAAACTCATTTCCACCGCTTGCCACTATAAGGTCCTTGTCGCCATCGGAATCTGCATCGAAAAAAACAGAAGCACCATCTTCATAATTTTTATCTTGTTCCAGGTCCGGTTGGTTTGTTTCAGAGAACGTTGAATCAGCATTTTGAAAAAAAACGTGCGATGAATTATCCTTTGCTCCGCCAATAAAAAAATCATCCCGTCTATCGCCATTTACATCACCTGTTGCTATGCAGGGGCCCAGCTGCGAAAACTTATGTGGAAGTAGCGGCTCTAACTTAAAATCGATGTACTCATTTTCGGCATAGGTTAAATCCACCTTTGTTGCCAATGTAAGGTCTTTAAAAAGCTCTTTTTTCGCTTCTTGGGCAATCTTTTCTTCCGTGGCGTTATTGTAATTAATTACGAGGAGCCTTCCAGATTCTGCTCCTTTTACCTTTTGAATCTTTCCATCGGGCCAGGTTATTCTGACGTCAGCCTTCTTGTTTTTGCCAATTCCTATAATGTTGGTTTTATCATGGCTTGACAAATATCCTTTCATAGGGTTAAAAATTGTGGTCGTTTTTAATCCATCCTCTGTTAATGTTTCAATTTGGGTTCCTATTCCGGTTCTGTTTCCGGGAGGGCCTTCAAATTGAATTTGAAGGGAATTTCCACCCTTGTTTTCTATAGTGTTGTTTTTATAGACAAAGGCATAATCGTTGGTGTTGTTTACAATTATTTCAAGGTCACCATCTCTGTCAAGATCAGCATAGGCAGCCCCGAAACTCCAACCAAATTGTCCCAAGCCAGATTCAACACTTTGCTTTCGAAAATTTAATCCGCCGTAATTTTTAAAGTAGTGCTTCTGCAGTTTGACCGTTGGAATAACGGAAAGGAGTTTTAAAATATCGTTTGGCTTCTTCAGTTTTATTAGTTCCTTCCGAATGGAATCAGTTTTAAATCTGACGTAGTCTAAATCATGAATGTCCCTTGGCATCCCATTGGCAATGTAAACATCCTTAAATCCATCATTATCAAAATCATTTATCAAGACTGCCCAACTCCAATCGGTAAACGCCATTCCTGTGAAATAGCTTATGTCCGAATAGCTTCCATTTCCATTATTCAACTGGACTACGTTTTTAAGGTATTGGTAGCCAAAGCCATATTTAACCTGCTTGTCAAACTGGTCGTAATTGCTTGGTCTTTGAAGCTGCTTTCGCCGTCGATTATCCGTTGGCAGCATGTCGGTAACAATCAAATCGCTAAACCCATCGTTGTTGATATCTGCATAGTCTGTCCCCATACTAAAATAGGATCCATGCCTAAAGTATTGATCAAACTCGTTGACAAACACATTCTTTCCTTTATTTATGAAAAGGTAATCTGGCTCCAGAAAATCATTTGCCTGGTAAATGTCAGTCTTGCCATCTCCATTAAAATCCTGAAGAATGGCGCTTAAGCCAAACGATCGTGTTCTAAGTCCTGACTCTTTGGTACGGTTTACAAATTTGCCATTCACATTTTCATAAAAACTATTAGACTCTCCCCTACCTGAAGTATCCTTGGCAGCAATCAGTTTCCTGCTTTTCGAATAAGTCAGGTGAATTCCATCGGTTTCTACAAAATTGAAGGGATGATTAACCACTAAAAGATCAAGATCCCCATCCTCATCCATATCATTGAAATAACTGTTGGTTGTGTATCCGTCATCATCTATTCCAAACTCTTTGGCTTTGTTGGTGAAAGTTCCATCGCCGTTGTTCAAATAGAGTATATTCCTTCGAACATCCGGATCCATGGAAGCAGATCTTGAAAGGTAAATATCCATCCATCCGTCGTCGTTTATATCCACCATCACAACCCCTGTTTTGTAGGTTCCAGGTCCACCATTAACGCCAGCCTTATTGGTAATATCCTCAAATTTAAGGTTTCCCTTATTGAGATAAAGTTTGCAGTCGTATCGGTTTGAAACAAAAAAAAGATCTGGCAGGCCATCGTTGTTTATATCGCCGACAGCAACACCGCCGCCATTATAAAAGTATAAATATTCTATAATATTGATAGTTCGATTATCCAGAATTACATTTTGAAATTTAACGCCTGAGGAATCAGGAGGTACAAGTGAAAACAACTTCTTCTGCCCAAGCATATTGTTGGATATCAGAAGTAGAAAAAACAAGTATTTGATGTGTTTCAAATTCCTCATTATTTACCATTAAGCTTTTCAACTATAAAATTACCAATTTCTTTACCTTGAATTATCCCATTGTCAAGGGAGGGCATATAGTGTATTCCTCCGTAAAATCTGCTAATGCTGGCCTGATCAGAAGCTTCCCGAAAACTATTAAATCGCCTTGGGGGTAGATTAATGTACATTACACTTGAATCGGTAAAAACATAAGGCTGTTCTATCAAAGCCATTAGGATGGTTGCACTCGTGCTTGATGTTACGCTGTGTCCACTCGAATATTCAGGAAAAGGTGGCGTTTCAATATATGACTTCCATTGAGGTGAAATCACCCGATTGAAATAGGTTTCCGGCCGAACTGCATTTGATGAATATTTCTCCTTCCAGCAGCCAATGAAAGCTTCATAAATTCCAACTGACAGAATAGCAAACACCTTGGCAGTTTCATACTCATTCAAACCCCGATTTTTTATGGCTTGAGAAGCAATCCGAACCCAGTGTCCACATGGGCTAACCTTGTGAATGAAGTACATAACATGCCCGTTGGATTTTAAAATATTTGGATTGTCGTCCCAATACCATGCGGTAAGGCGCTTTGCCGTATCCAAATCTAGAGACTGATTATAAACAGCAATGGCATTTTTATAATAAACAGAAGATGTGTCTTCTGAATACGGGAAATTAGGAATGACTTTAATTTGATTGGTGCTATCAAAAACCAGCGAGCGCATCAGGCCCCAATTTGGCTCCAACGCATTTGCATACGCAGGGCTGGTAGGAACCCAGGCACCAGCCGAATCGGACAAAACGTATCTGGATAGCGTTCGGGTATAGTCATAATTATCCTTCTGGATCCACATTATAATATGCTGTGCTACCTTATTTGCGTATTCTTTTGAATTCTTCAAAAGGGCAGTTTCATTTTTGTGACGAATCAACCAGTTCTTTTCCTCTTTATCCTCAAAGGCTTTAAATAAATGTTCGCTGTACACAAGTTTTTTGGCAACGGTAGTAAAAGCAAACAAGGCGCTCAAAGAATAATCAACCTTATTCATTGGAGCCGGAATTGGATCTAAGCCGGTTAGTTTTCCTTGAAACGAACGAAGCTCTCCAGATTTTTTGCTAAGTATTTCATAGGCCGCAATGTTGGGATATACTTTTACTCGACTTGCCACAGCCGGGGAAAACAAATCCTCCATAATAACATCCACAAGCTTTTGATTGCACCGGACCAGATAGTTTTCCTTCCCAGCTTGAACAGAACCGGAAAATAAAAATAGGGTTAAAAAAAGAGAGGAAAACAGGACACTTCTAAAAATCAGTGATTGTTCGGACGCAAAATGGGCGTATGAGTTAATTTTTGCAAGGAAACGGGACATAATAAAAAGTGGATTGTTGCCGAACTTAAATTGAGGACCAAGGAACAAGAAACATTTTCAATTTAAATACAAACTTACCAGAATAACACCTATCGTAAAAACAAAAGGGCTACCCCAAAATTTTTGAGGTAGCCCTTTATTTCCTTCATTAATTACTCAACAATGAGTTTGTTCACAGACAATTTCCCATTTGAATTTTTGGCAGACACCAAATATATTCCTGGCTTAATATTTTCTATGTCGATGCTTTTTGAAGCACCTTCAAATGATGCATTGTCAGAATAAACAACTTTGCCAGCCATATCTGAAATTGAGATAACAACCCGGGATCCAGCAAAAGATGGTGCAATCATAGAAACACTACCATGGCTTGGATTTGGATAGATGGCAAACTCACTTGTAGCCAACAAATCTTTATTAGAAGTTAAGTTTCCAAAGGCAACCTTGCCTACAAAATAGGTTTTAGGTCCCGCTGCTGCGCCGGCTACACCAAAATTTGGGAAAATAGAGAGTTTGTTGTAGTTGTTTGCGTAGTTGATTGCAGGCGTGTTAGGCTCATTATTAGTAAAATTGAAGGTCAATACTTCCCATGCGTTTGCGCTGGTTGTAGTTGCCCTGGTTTCAACAGATTTAGCACCGTCTGTTTTATCTTCAACTTTTAACAAGAAAACTGCACCTGCGTCAGGAGAGTAAACCAAAGCCTGCATTTGATTGCTGTTGGCAGAGAAAGGAATGTTGGCAGCAAAACCTGCTGTTGTACCCAACGTAGTGCCAGCCCAAACTTCGGACGGATTTCCTTTCAATATACTTAAAACTACTTTCGTTGGATCAACAGGATTAGGACTGAGACTTGAAAAAGTGCCTCCAAAATCTGTAGTAGTCAAATCAACCGTAGTTGAATCTTCCCAGGTAATCGGCAAACTAATTTGTTGTCTTAGAGGAGGCAAAACACCACATTCGCCACATTTTCCCCAGCAATTTACTGGCAAAACTGTTGCTGCTGTGAAAGTTAAAACCCTGTTGGTAAAATCACCAGTTGTGATAGTGCAAGGGCTACCCGATGTCAAATTTTCCTGAGCTGTCCATCCATCTGCTGTAAATTTGAATTCAATAGTTCCAGGAGGCAAAGAGAGAGTGGCTTCCCAAATGCTGTCGTTGTTGGCATCAGTTAGTGGATTACATGCCCCACACCAGCTGTTAAAAGTTCCATTTACATTAGCAGTTGTAAATGGCAGATTGTGACCTCGCATGTCAACTTTAAAGGTGACATCTACCTGTGCGAAAGATGCGCCTGAAATCAAAATCAGGCAAAGAAGTAGGAGTTTTTTCATTGGAGTAAATTGGTTGCAAAAGGCCAGTTTAAAAACCGGAAATTAATTGTTTTGTAAATAAGAGGAAATTAATGCTGGTAACTAACCAGCATTTTAAAATATTTTATGAGGAAAACTTAAAAAGAAATTAGTGACTTTTTTTTAAACGTTAGTTCACAATCACGGTTTTCATTTGAACTTCTTCGTTGTTTTCAATTCTAAGTTTGTAAAAACCGGCTGGCAGACCTTGTGCATCGACCATGAGTTTGTCTTGAGAATCGTTCAACTTCTGAAACACGAGCTTGCCCTGCTGATTATACATCTTTACTTGGCTGCTTTTGCCTTGAACACCTTCAATAAAGAATCTTCCTGTATTTGGATTTGGGTAAATGGTGAGTTGAGATTTCAAAATAGGCTTATCCAAATCGGTTAAGGTTCCAAACAACACATCGTCCAAATAAAACACCCGGGTGCCAATTACAGAACCTAGAGCTCCAAAATTGAAGAAAATCACCAGTTTGTTGTGCACATTACTGTAGTTTATTGGCGGAGTACCTGCTGCATGTTGAGCAAAGTCAAAAGTTAAGTACTCCCATTGATTTACAACAGAAACAAACTGGTCAGTTTCAGCATTCACACCTCCGTTAATGTTTTCTACTTTCATTCGCACTGCAATACCTGCCACTGGAGAATATACTTTAGCCGTCATAAAGCGATTTGCAGCAGTTAAGGGGATGGCGTTTCTCAAGCCGAATTCGTTGCTCAGAACAGTGCCTGCGAATATTTCAGAAACCTCAGTTCTGGTAAGTTTCAACACAATGTTATTTGCATCCAGTGGATCAGCAGCTAATTCAGATAAATTTCCTGCAAAATCGGTGGTGGAGTAATCTACATTCGCAGAGTCATCCCAAGTAATAGGGAGGTCAATCTTCAACTTAGTAGTACCCGGGCCTGAACCAAACTCAATGTCATCGATATAAAATGTTAAGGGGCCTGAAGTTGCTCCATCTGTTCCAAAATTAAAGAAAACAGAAAGCTTATTGTAGTTAAACGCCAAATTGATTGGGGCTGTTCCTGGAGCCTGGGTGGCAAAGTTGAAAGTGAGTATCTGCCATCCGTTGGCTGTGGTTGTAGATCTTGGCGTTTCTACCGACCTTGTTGGATCGTTGGCATCTTCTGCCTTCATTCTTATTTGCATGTTCACACTTGGCGCAAAAATCCTTGCTCTGATGCTGGTAGCACCTGTAGCAAATGGAATGCTGGTTGCAAAGCCTGTTGGTGTGCTCAAAGTGGTACCAGCCGAGCCACCTGCTGTAAGAGTCTTTATCACTTTCAAAACCGTGTTTGAAGGATTAAATGGATCGATGTCAAGCGATGATTGGTTTCCGTCGAAATCAACAACTGTGTAGTTGACTCCTGGCGTACTCCAATTGATTGGAAGATTAATTTGAGTGGGTTGCGCTAAAGCCGCAAGAGGCAATCCGAATAAACATAGAATCGAATACCTAAAAACTGAAAAGGTGTGTAGTGATTTTTTCATGGTTATGAATGGTGTTTTTGAAGTTTGCTCAAAAAGTATCTTAGCAAAACTTACCTTGCGAAAGAGGATGATGCGAGACTAAAACTAACCAATAAGTTTAGAAAAATTTCAAAGCCAAGCCACCAACTAATACAGAAATGCTAATGATCTTCTTGATAAGGCTACTGGCTCTAAGCGCTTTCAATGCCCGATGAACATAATTCATCACTACCTGATAGTTCAAATTCAAGGCACTACAAATTTCTTCATACGTAAGCTCAAGGAAAAAACGCATGTAAATTACTTCTCGTTCTCTGGCTGTAAGTTCCTCCAATGCTTTGCGCAAAGCTTTGGCATTGTGCGATTTCATTTCCCTTTTTTCAAACAGGTCTTCCACCACAAGGCCCAGGTGTTCAGTATCTGTGTCTATTGAAATAATGTTGTTTCCGCTACTTTTATCGCTGAGTGCCCTGATTACTTCTCTTTTCAACCATTTCATGAGGTAAAAGCGAACTGACTGCACGTCTTTGAGCTTGTCCCGCTTGTTCCAAAGCTGAAAGAACATTTCCTGTAAACAATCCTGGGCTGGCTCTTTGTCCTTGGCCAACTTAATGGCATACCGATATAAAACCTGATAATGACGCTTGTACAGAACTTCCAAGGCAAATTTATCGCCTTGTTTAAGTTGCTGCCAAAGTTCGGCATCGGTTTTACAATGGTTAATATCGGCCTGCAATCGTAATTTGGTTAAACTGCTTTGGTGCAGCAAGTTTGGTAATAAAATAGCAATTTGACTAAACCTTATTGTTTTGCACTTTAAAGTAAAGTAAAATTTAGCAGATAACCATGTAGAAGTAAATAGGTTTATCCAGCATTTAAATTCGAAAGTTTCTAGAAACTTAATATCGGAATTATATTAAGGTTCCTTTAAACCTCGCTTGTATGGGATTATATGGACTGGATAGTCGCCCCGACCTCTAAGCAGATTTCTTGGTATTTCGCTTCTCGATTTTCAAAAAATTCAAGCTAGCCAGGAAGAACAATTATTGAAAACATAAACGATGTGTTAGTCTTCAATTTATTTCAGGTTTCAATTGATCCACCTTAACAGCAGCATATCGAAATGAAAGTGCTTGATTCTGCAAAATTTGGAGATTGAGAAAAAAAATCTCAACCCTTTCCAACGTTCCGCTACTTGCCACCGTCTTGCCTATAGAACCGATGCCAGCTATGTATAAAAACTTCGTTATTTCACTCCTGTTACTGCTTGTGGCCACAGCATGCGACAAGGTGAAAGACACACCGGAACCTGATGTTTGGACAACCTTTGAACTCAGAACTGTACAAGTGCAGGTGGCCACCAACGGAAGTGCGGTTATCGACATTTTGTCGGCAAACCCACTGCCAGCAGAGGTTACTTTACGCATCAGCCAATCTCCGGTGCATGGCTCCATTCGTTTCCATGCAGACAACTCTCTTTTTATATATGAACCAGAGCCTGGTTTTGCGGGTTTAGATTCAGCATTTTTTGAAGTTTGTCGAAATGCCTTATGCAAAGAAGGCAGGCTATTATTTGAGGTAAACGACACCAGCACACCTTGCACGCCGGTGGCTGAAAACTTTAGCCTTTCTATAGAAGCTGGCTATCAGTTTTTACCCATCGATTCAGTGTTCGACTGCGAAGCCAGCCTTTCAGGACTGCTTGGCGTGGTGCCCCCCTTTATTCAGTTGGAGTCTGGTAGGATTAAGGCAGCATTTCCTGCCGAAACAGCAGGAAGTTTTAATTTTAGTTACGTGGTGTGCAGCCCGGCAGGCAGGTGCGATACCGCTAACATTCTGCTTTTGGTCAGGCCAAATTGCACAGCCTTGTTCCAACCCAGACCCGATTGGGTGAGCATGGCACCCAATTTCACTGCACGATCTATTGCCTACGACAGTCTACTGGCCAACGATTTGTCGTGCCCGGGCGATATTCTGCCTCAAAGCCTGCAACTGCTTTCTCAACCTGGCCACGGCCGTGCCGAGTTGCGAGAGCAAACACTCAATGGTCGCCTTTTCCGGTTTGTGCGATATTTCAAAGATTCCACTTTCAGGGCAGGCACCGATTCTGTTCGTTACAATGTGAGCACCCAATCGGGCGCTACAAAAATTTCCACCTTGTTTTTCAAAATTCAGTAAAAAACCATTCCCCCATTTCGTCATGAAACGTTTAATCTCTTCTTTTTCGCTTGCATTTGGCCTATGTGTCATCT
This sequence comes from Cytophagales bacterium, assembly GCA_038205175.1. Lineage (GTDB taxonomy): Bacteria > Bacteroidota > Bacteroidia > Cytophagales > Flexibacteraceae > JBBRCC01. Next base: position 30,552 of record JBBRCC010000010.1, read on the forward strand.
TTGCATTCAATTCGTTTGGACAGGTAAACTGCCAAATCAGAATAGTGGCTACACCTAGCCCTAACAATCCTTTGATTTACACTTTTCGAGCATTGCCGTTTGATAGTGCATCAGCTCAATGTATCAACCCTAATTCTTTATTCTTGTGGAACTTCGGGAATGGCCAAAATAGCACATTACAGAATCCAACGTTTGTGTATACCAGCCCTGGCCTTTATGGGATATGTGTGGAAACTACATTTCAAGGTATTGTTTTTACAACTTGCGATTCCATAAACGTTGGCGGTCAAAATTGTTCATTAACTTTCACCTTCCAACCTGGCTTGCCACAAGTTCCCTTTACTTTCCAATTTAATCCAAGCGTAAACAATAATTCCTGTTTTATAGCTTATAGGTGGATTTGGGGTGATGGCACTGTCACAAATGATACAATATTAACGCCCAGGATTAAAACTTTCTCAAATCCTGGCATTTACAATGTTTGTTTAATTGGTTTCACTCAAGCAGGAGCTCCAGTTGAATTTTGCACTACAATAATTGTATCTCAGCAAAACCCAATTGTAAACATTTCAGGTTACGTGAGTGCTGGCGGAGCATGCTACAACAGACCTACCGTGGTAGAACTTATGGCTTTGAATGGCCCAGAAGTTTTAAGAGACACGTTGTTTGGAGGCCCTGATAGTTGCTACTACTATTTCCAAATTCCTAGCCAACAATCAAGAGTTTGGACTGTGAGAGCAACACCTATTCAGTTGGACGAATATGTAGGCACATATCTTGGCGATGTTCTCTTTTTCGATGAAGCCACCTTATTCACTACTCCAGGCACAGGTCAAATGTTGCCTACCATAAATTTGCTTGGCAACTTTTATGATAGTCTAATTGCAGGAAATCCAAATCCCCAAGGCATTATTAGTGGCAACATAAGTGGCAATGGTTTTCAGGTTTCTGCCACCATTCAAGGACATAATTTAACTACCACCTTCAATGTAAGTCAAGCAAGGGTCGTAATAATTGACGCCAATGGAAATGCAGTAGGTATGGCTATGGTTCAACCTAATGGATCTTATGCCTTTCCTGCTTTGCCAGATGGCAACTACAGCGTAAGAGTTGAATATCCAGGTGTACCGAGTCAAGCAATTCCTGTTCAAATAGCAGGCAGTGGCGCCCAAGTAAATTTCAATACCACTGCTGCAGGCATTGTGCTGATTGCATCCAATTCTCAAAAACTTTCTTCAACCAACATTGGCTTGTATCCAAATCCAGCTAAAGAACAAGTTATGCTGGTTGGCATGAGCGGCAAAGTAGTTGTCTCAGACTTGTCAGGCAAACAATGGATAGAAGCAAATGCAGAAACCCCAATTGTGATTCAGAAATTGCCAATAGGCATGTACTTGGTGAAAGGAACCGACCGGAATGGGCAAATCAGAACGCTTAGATTCAGTAAAAACTAATTGGAATACAAACCCTGCAATGGCACCGACATTTGTCGGTGTCGTTGTTTTTCAACAAGTTAAACCCGTGATTAGCTCCATCAAATAGGTGAAAAGTTTCGCAACAGACAATGACCTGGTCGAGGCCTGTCTGAAACAGCGGGCCGATGCTCAACGGGCATTATATCAAAAGTTTTCCCGGCAAATGCTGGGCATTTGTATGCGATATACGCCAAACAAAATGGAAGCAGAAGACACCTTGCAAATAGGATTTATGAAGGTTTTTGACCACCTCAACAAGTTCGAGGGTGGTTCGCTGGAGGGTTGGATGAAGCGCATTTTTGTACGCACAGCTATTGACGGGTTCAGACAAAAACAACGTGAGCCCACAGCAAAAGCCCAGGAACCTGAAGAACACCACGCCATAGAACTAGAAGATGTGTTGGGACAACTTTCAGTGGAAGAAATTTTGTTTGCTATTGGCCAATTGCCCGAAGGATGCCGGATGGTATTTAACCTGTTTGCTGTAGAAGGCTATTCGCATGTTGAAATAGCCAATATGCTCGGGATCAGCGACGGCACAAGCCGTTCGCAGTTTTCAAGGGCTAAATTATTGTTGAAGGAAAAAATATTTACCAAACACCATGGATGAGGAAAAAGGTTTTTTGGGTGACAAACTAGGGGGCTTCAGGCCTGAACCCAATCCGGAAGTATGGGCAGCCCTTGAAAATGAGTTGAACAAGCGTAGAAAAAAACGCCCTTGGTTGATTTTTTGGCTGTTAGGCGGCCTAATCCTTTTTTCCGGATTGGTGTTTTGGGGGCAAATTGAAAACAAAATAAATACTCAATTAGCCCAGAAAATTGAGCAAACCGACAGGGTTCAAACAGGAGGTTTAGAAAAAAAGCAAGCCAAGATTGGAGATGAAGAGATCGAAAAGCCTATTCAGCATAAAAACAGCATATCTGCAGAAGATATCAAAGCTTTCAGCACAGCAGAGGACGAAAAAATAGAAGAAAGCAAGCATGAAAATAAATCGACCTCCAGCTTCAAATCTGAAAAGAAAAAATCCGGGATCGCCACTGGAAAAAAAAGAAATTGGGAAGGAAAGACTGGCAACACTTTGAAACAAAAAAGAGGTGGTGTTTTGGCAGTTAAAGTCGAAAATGAAATTACCAGTCTAAATCCAGTTGGGGAGAAATCTAGCCAAAAACCAAAAATCGAATTGCAGAACAACGCTGAAAACGTGAATGCTTTGTCAAAAGAAAATAATGATGAAATTGTGTTTGGAGAAAAAGCCAATTCCAGAACTGACAAAGCTATTGACAGTATAGCCAGGTCTTTAGCGGTTTCAATATCAGATTCAACCAAAAGTTTTACTCCTATTGTCGAAAACAAAGATTCCACAGACGCTAAAAAGAAGCCATGGAAATTTAGCGTAGGAGCAACCGGTTTCTACACGCTTCACAGATCCTGGCGTCTGAACGAGGGGCAGGAAAACCGAATATCGCTAAACAAACCTAGCCAGGCCTGGAGAAGCAGAATGGCAGTTGAAATTTCGGGCAAGGCAGACAAAATAATCTATAAACACTTCACCGGAACTTGCATGGCCGGTTTTGGGTATGCAGCTGAGGAAATAGCTTACTTGGAAAAAGGCGGTATCCAAGGCTACGATCAGCATTTCGATGCAGCCAACAACCATGTTCTTGTGCAGCCACACTACTCTACCTCACAAATTCGCATTCGGCAAAATATGCTATTCGCACATGTTGCGGTTGGCATAGGTTGGGAAAACGAATTGTTGCATTTTACTGCGTTGGCAGGAAGTATGATGCCTGTTTGGGCATCAGGCGCAGTTGAAAAACCTACATTTTTCAACCTATACTTTCAAGGACAAGTGTCCATTAAAGCAAGCAAGCGACTTGAAGTTGTGCCACAATTGAGGTGGAACCCAAAACCAATATTCAGCTATCAGAATCGATCTTCGCATAAACCTTTGCACCTGGGCATTGGTCTGCTACGATCCTTTTGACAATTACTTCTTTACCTCCTTAAACTCCAAAGAACCGGAGTTTACACAATACCTGAGGTTGGTGGGCTTGGGGCCATCGTCGAAGACATGGCCTAAGTGGCCGCCACAGTTGGCACAAGTAATTTCTGTTCTAGCCATGCCGTGGGTTAAGTCTTTATGCGTTTTAATTCGACCGCCAGGCAATTTATCGAAAAAACTGGGCCAACCACAATGCGCATCAAATTTTTGCTCCGAACTAAATAGTTCCACGCCACAACCAGCGCAGGTGTACATGCCCTTTTCTTTATGGGCATAAAACTTGCCGGAATAGGGGCGCTCTGTGCCTTTTTGTCTAAGAATATTGTATTGCTCAGGAGAGAGCATTTTTTTCCATTCTTCTTCTGTTTTCTGCATGGGAGTCTGAATTTTTTTCTGATTCGACAACTGTTTTGATTGCCCAAAAGTTGCACTAAAAGCAAAACTTGATAAAAAAATCAAAATCAGAAGGTTGGTTTTCATAAAAACGTGGTTGCTGTTTTAAACAACGATATACGAGAGAAAAAAGTTCGTTAGATGTCGGCTAATTTACTTTAGGTTGAATGGATAAGATATTCAGCCTCTTGCAGTCAAAATAGCAACGTTGGCAGTAAATCGCTTGTGCCTCCGGTAAATAATTGAACCTTTGCTGAATGTTCTGGAAGAAAAACTCATTGCCTTTTATGGCAGCCATATATTTTGTGGCTGGGTTTACGCATTTGCTAGCTCCTGAACTTTATAAACCCTTGATGCCCACGTGGGTGCATCTTCCGGACAAAGCAATTTTTTGGAGTGGTTTATTGGAAATCACATTGGCATCACTCCTTTTATTTAATAAAACCAGGGTATTAGCAGCCTATCTTATCATTGCCATGCTCATCATATACCTGCCCATTCATGTGCAACATGTAGACGATTGCCTGGGAGAGAAACACGAACATTGGTGGATATTTGCCATTCGGGTACCTATGCAGTTTTTACTCATGCGCTGGGCCTGGAATTTTACATCTTTTGGGGTCCACAGCCAGGAGCCGCAGCAGGTTTAGCCAACTGGTTTATTTCATTGCCACCCATTTCTGGTCACTAGCCGAAGATGCTACCACAGTGTCGATAAACTGCATGCCTCGAATGCCGTCTTCAATGGTTGGAAAATCAGATCCTTTCCAAGATTTACTATCGGCGTGCAGCCAGAATGCTTTTACAAAACCAAGGTAAATATTGGCAAATGCTTCCAAATAGCCTTCCGGGTGCCCTGCCGGAAGTCGGCTCGCAGAAAGAGCTGAAGGGTGCAAATAGCTGTTGTTTCCACCTGCTCTGTAAATTTGAATAGGTTCAGATTGCCATTTTACAAGCAAGGTATTTGGCTCGGCCTGAAACCATTCCAAACCGCCTTTTTCACCATAAATTCTGATCCTCAGGTTGTTCTCCTCTCCTACTGAAACCTGACTGGCATATAAAATGCCTTTGGCCCCATTGCTGAAGCGTAGCAACACCGAACCATCATCGTCGAGTTGCCGGCCTTCTACAAAAATGCTCAAGTCTGCACACACAGATTCTATTTTGAGACCAGATATATATTCGGCCAGGTTTTCTGCGTGCGTGCCAATATCGCCCATACAACCTGCTGCCCCAGACCGGGCAGGGTCGGTTCGCCAATCAGCTTGTTTGGAGCCAGTAGCTTCCACTCTTGTGGCCAACCAACCTTGTGGATACTCAACTACCACTTTTCTGATTTTGCCCAACTTTCCTTCTTCCACCATGGCCCTGGCTTGTTTCACCATGGGGTAACCTGTGTAATTGTGGGTGAGGCAAAAAACCAATCCGGTGCTGTCTACCAACTTTTTTAGTTCTTCGGCTTGCTGAACAGTCAAGGTAGCCGGCTTGTCGCAAATCACATGAAAACCATGTTCCAAGGCCATTTTTGCTGGACCAAAATGCACATGATTTGGGGTAACAATTACGACTGCATCCATTCTTACTCCTTCCGGCAACTGCTTTTCTGCCAAAATCATTTGTTCGAAATTATCGTAGGCTCTTTCGGATGGTAAAAATAAATCAACACCGGCTTGCTTCGATTTTTCTGCACTGCTGCTAAACGCACCACAAACCAATTGCATTTGTCCGTCCATGCTGGCTGCTAAACGATGAACAGCGCCAATAAACGCTCCCGGGCCACCTCCGACCATGCCAAAGTTTATTTTTCGATACATATTCAAAAGACTATAAATGATTGATTTCTTTGTTTTTAACCCAAAAATAAATGCCGGTGAAAGCCACAAGCAAAATGGCTGGCAAAATCGCAACCAGCAACAATGTGCCAGAGCCTGCTGCCATTGTAATTTGCTGCCAAATCTGAAAATCGCTTGAACCTGGCAAGGCTGATTTTAACAATTCAATGGTTGAGCCAATGGGAGCCATGTCTAATAGATTACTTTCAAGTTGGTTGTCGTAGACTTGTCCCATTTTGGGAAGAACAAGCGAAACTGAAAACATACCTGCTCCACCCATAATCGACAAGCCTAAAGCGCCGGTTTTGGGCGAATATTCAGACACGAAGCCCAGCATGGTTGGCCAGAAAAAGCAAATGCCAATGGCAAAAACAAAAGCAGCGCCAAAGGCAAAATAACCAGTAGTCTGACTAAGTAAAATAAGCCCAAGACAAGCAAAACCAGCAGAGAAAATAAGCATGCCAGCTGCATTTAATTTATGAACAACCGGTCCGGCAAACATGCGCCCGATGGCCATAAGTCCGTTGATGAAAACCAATATAAGAATACCCGAAACCCCTGAACCTGCCAGCAAGGCATTGATCCATTGGTTGGTGCCTAATTCTGTAGCCGCTGTAAACAGCATGCAAATCACCATGACCAAAAACAGAGGACTTAAACAAGCTTTAAACATGTCGCCTGTACTTACGCCAGAAGAAACCCGCTCAGTTTTAGGAAATGATTGACCTAGAAACATCAGGCCATATACTGCGGCAGGCACGTACAGCAAGGCAACCATGTACCTCCAATCGGCCTGATATATGTTAATGGCGACATAGGCTACCAAACCGCCAATCACAATGCCGCCAGGAAACCAGACATGAAACCGGTTTAGCATGGCTGTCTTCTTTTTGGGGTAAAGCGAAACGATAAGCGGATTGCAAGCTGCTTCTACCATGCCATTTCCAATTCCCATCATAAGGGTTCCTACAAACAAGTATGTGGCATCGTGTGCAAACAGATAAATGGTAATGCCGGAAACATGCCCAACAAAAGCAAGCAATAAAATGAGTCGCATGCCCAAAATGTCGACAAGAGGACCGCCAAAAAGCATGGCCAAAGTGAAACCCCAAAATGCCGGTCCAAAAATCCAACCAAGTTGCTCTTTCGAAAGGTCAAATTCATTGCCCCAAGTGCCTTCAAGCGCAGCTCTGAAAGCAAAAGTCATAGCAGTGGTAACTAAGGCAATGCAACTGGCATTGAATAGCCGGGAAGATACGAAGGTATTGGTGCTCATGTAGTTGTGGATATAAAATGGTTATCCGATGATTACTTCTTGTTTGCTGTCGTCGAAAGTGACCTTTTTGCCAGATTGAAGTGCGGCAATCGTCATACATAGTGCTACAGAATGGTTGTAGCCAGCCTCTACAGAGGCATTTGGCGATTTTCTGGTTTTCACACATTCCATCCAGTTGCGCATGTGCATGGAGGTGAGCGGGTCGCCTCCTGTGTTGGCATCTGTGGCAATTTTAGCTGAAGAGGCGAGAGAAAATACATCCAATTCATTGGCTGGCATTCCCATTACTTTGGCTACTTTTTCAGGCAAACCTCCTGTAGCATCTACCTGATTGGTTTCTAAATTGAGCATTCCTCCATTACTAAAGTAAAACTCTTTGGTTCCACCTGCTGAATTTCCCATTCTGGAAGAATAGACTACTTGAAATCCCCCTTGATTTGAGTCCAACTGTCCATAGTCGAAAACTGCAGTCATGGTATCGAAATTAACTCGTCCATCATTCCATTGGTAAATCCCACCATTCGCAACCACGCTTCTAGGCCTCGGCAAACCGGTGAACCAATGTACTGTGTCGATCTGATGAACCATCCATTGACAAGGAATACCGGAGCTAAAAGGCCAGAACAGCCGGTATTCGCAATATTTTCTTGGATCCCATTCAATGTTGGGGCGGTTGAGTAAAAATCGGGACCAATCGGTGTCTTCCTGTTTACATTTTGGCACCAAATCCGGCAAACGCCAACGACCAGGTTGGTTCACATTCCAGGTCATTTCTACAGCTGTGATGGGGCCAAATTTTCCAGATTTGATATATTCATTGGCAGTTTGGTAATTGGATCCACTTCTGCGTTGGGTGCCTATCTGCACTATTTTTTTAGTTTCTTCTACTGCTCTTTTTATGGCTTTGGCATCTTCCATGGTGTTGGCCAAAGGTTTTTCAATATAAGCATCTCTGCCAGCCCTCACAGCTTCTACTCCATGCAAAGCATGTTGAAAATCTGCAGTGGCGATAATGACAGCATCCACATCTTTCATGGCATACAGCTCATCGTTGTTTCGGGCAGCTTTCAGTTTTGGATTGTTGCAAGTTTGGCGCATCCACTCCATACCCTCGTTTCGGCGCAAACTCCAAATATCGGAGAGGGCAACCATTTCCATGTTCAGCTCTTTGGCATGTTGCTGAAAACATGGAATAAGGGATTCCTTAGCTCGTTTGGCAAAACCTACCAAACCCACATTCACACGACTATTTGCCCCCATGATGCGGTTGTAGCTGCTTACAGTGAAAGCAGCAGACAAGCCGGCCAGTACAGACTTTTTTACAAAATCTCTTCTTTCCATTTTGGTGTTGATTGATTTTCGGTCGAAAAGTAAAAGATTGATTTGATAACTAACCTTACCCAAACTTTGAAACACAAAAAAAGGGCTGGAATCAATTGTTGATCCAGCCCTTCCATGCGATGCTGTTGCTAAAAACTACTCTTTCACCAGTTTGTATACTGATTTTCCAGCTTTGCTTGTGGCTTCTAATAAATACAAACCTGGTTTATCTATTGTAATATCAACTTCACCACTTAAAGTATTCAGCTGACCTTTCTGCAGTTCCTGACCTTGTACGTTGACTAAACGATACTGAATTATTTCTGCCGTTTCGCTGATAACCTGAATATGGAAACTACCTTGGCTTGGGTTTGGATAGACCGACAAAGCCGCAACTCCGTCTTTCATGGCCCGAACAGATGTAATTACAATTTCAACAGAGTTGCGGCTGCAGCCTGCTGCATTGGTTACAGTAACTCTGTATCGGCCCGGCCCTGTAATGGTGTAGCTTCTCAATGTTGCTCCCTGAATGCTGTCGCCATTGAGAAACCATTGGTATGTAACGCCAGTAGCAATATTGCATGTAAGCCTACCACCAGTGTTTGAAATAGTAGGAACGGCAGGTAATGCATTTACGGTTAAACGAACAGAATCAGGAATACTGTAGCACTGATTGTTGATAACAAAAAAACGGTACCAGCCCGTATTTGAAGCTTGAGGATTTGCAAAAACCGGGTTTTGCGTGCCTGTGCCAAAACCAGACGGACCTGTCCATCGAAATTGATTCGCCCCAGTTGAAGGTGCGTTGCCTGTAAGCTGAACAGAAGTCCCCGCACAAACATTTGAAGGAGATATAGATGGACTGGATACTGCATTGCAATTGAATGTGGAATCAAAGGAAATATCATCTATGTAAAGGTTGTTGCCCCATCCATTTTTGTTGATAAAGGCTAGATTGAAGCCTTCAGTATATGGAGCCAAAGAATCTAAATCTAAGTAGATGGTTCTCCAATGAGTGGCTGCCGGCCTGTAGTCTGCAATAACTCTAGGCGAAGTGGCAAACGAAACACCACCACGAACCCAAATTACTTTGGTTGTTGCTCCACAATCACGGCTATATCCAATTTTAAGAGAATCGGTTAATGTGCCCAAACCATCGAACGTGTAAGCATAGTTGAATCTGAGCTTGAGACTGCCGCCAACAGGTACAATTTTCGGTGTAAAGAAGAAATCTTCGTTACCTCGGTTGTCTGGCTGGTAGTTTTTGAAATATAAGCTTCCTCTCGAGCCTACAGCTCCGATAGTATCGGCACGTTCCCAGGTTTCATCATTATTTGGGTTTTTGATAAACCAATTGGTTGGCGGGAAAGCATTACTGTTGAAATTTTCAACAAATGGAAATGTGCCAGTGCCTCCAAAAATACTCACATAGTTTTCAAATGTTTTCTCCACTATTCCTCCCGCATTGGTTACCCTCAAAATCACATTGAAAGTACCAGCAGTGCTGTATATCACAGTAGGGTTTCGAGCATCGGATGTGGCAGGATTTCCTCCAGGGAATTGCCAGAAATAATCTGTAGGATCGTTGGTCGATGAATCAGTAAACTGGATAATAGAACCAACACAACCTTCTTTTTTATCAGCGTTCATAAATACTTGCGGAAGTGGTGGCACTGAATCGGCCATCAATCTGAAGTTGTCGATGTAGAGCTTGCCGTTGCCGCCACTGTAGGTTTGGAAACCGATTTGAACCTGATTTAGCCTGTTAGCCAGAGTTCCTAAAGAAATGGTGTCTGTTGCCCATTCCGTGGATGTTGGTGTAAATGCAAGATTGCCAGAAAGCTGAGCGGCAGTGGCCATTTGACGGCTGTTATATTTTTTAACTGCAGTAAAGTTTCCTCCACAATTTGTTGACATCAATACATGCAAACTATCAATGCCTGCAGAAGTGTCACCGTAAGCATAAGCCCAATCTATCACGACTTTGCCATTTACCCTGGTGGCAAAACTGGTAGATGGACCCCAAAGTATATCCCTTCTATTGGCTATCATACCGGTCAAATTAATGAACGCAGAACGAGACGAAGAATCAAAAGCGCCTACCTGACTGCTTACCCTAAAGGTTGAGTCATTGTTTTCATTTTTAATACGCCAGTTTTGGCTAAATCGAGGCCCGGACTCGAAACCGTCGATAATGGGGAAACGTGGAGGTACAACAGCACAAAGCGCAGAAAAACCATCCAAATTTTCAAGGCCTGTATTGTCCGGGTCGAGCCAATCTTTCAAGCGGGTGGCAGGCGTGGTTCCAAAGTCCCAGGAAAAAGAAAATTTACCGTAGTCATCGTAAGATCTATTGAAACAAGATGCAGGGCCTCCATGAAGTTGCCCAACAATTCTCTTGTTTTGATCCATAATTGGAGAACCGGATGAACCTCCTTCAGTAGTGGCGTTCAAATCGTAATCGGTGGTTCTCCAGTGAGAGTTGGCTGGAGTACCCGCCCATGCAGAAGACCTGAGTGGATTAGACTCAGGGGTAAATTTCTTGATATCTCCAGCCGGATGATGAATAATTGCCGATGAAGTAGCAGCTATATCACGTCGTTCCCATCCGTTGAAATAGACCGAATAGCTTTCAGGAGGCGTTTGGTTAAGTTCTAATAGCAAAAAGTCAGAAGCAGTATTTCGAGCTTTTAACTGTGAGCCTGAAACTGATTGGCTTCTAGGTAGATTTTGGTTATTACAACCAGGACTTTCCCAATTAAAAATAAATACCCAAGTAGTAACCCTACTGTCGAAGCAATGGTTGGCTGATAAAAAATAAGGTTTGCCGTCTTGTCTGGCGTTGTTAATCATAGAACCTGTACAGGCATCGGCGCCTCCACTCAATATCAAGGCAACACCTTTCTTCTGATCCTGCCAATTGCCAGCTGAAGGGCAGTTTACGTTTATGTTGCAAGCACCTGATGCTCCATATCCGTTAATTCCCAACAGGTCTTTGTATGCATGCACCACGTTACGAATTACAAGTTGAGCTTTAAAATCAACCCAGGCAGGCTCGTAATATTCCAAAATCATTTCATCGCCCGGCACAAGCGTTACACCAAGATATCCGTCTTCCTGATTATTCTTTTCATTGAACGAACCCAAATAAAAATCATGCTTAGGTGTGTAAACAAATAGCTCACCTCCCAATGGAACCCTGTATTTGTCGAAAGTAAAATTTAAAGTAATGGCTCCAGGACTTGCAACTTTTAGTCTGTAAAGTGTGGCACCATCAGCTTGCTTCTCGGCCAGGGCTTGTGCTTTAAAATCTAAGTTTACATCAATACTTTTGCCATACCTGAAAGGTTTGGCACCTTCCATTTGTGCTTCCCGAATGGAATCCAGCAACATTTCTGCTTTTACATCGAACGCAGGAAGCCTAACTGCCGGTAAGTCAGTTTTCCAATACTTCTTGTTGTAGCCTTTTGGAATGCCTCCGTGGCTGATTTGTGCCTGAATCCTGAAACTGAATCCCAGGATTACTAAGGTTAAAATTGATAATTTTCGAAACATGAATAGTTGTGGATGAGGGTGTAAATGTAAACGTTTTGTAAAATTTGAAACACTCATTTCGAGGAATTGCGGATAATTACCTCCGAATTACATTTTGACTATGACACGAAACGCCGTACTCACCACCATCTTTTTCTGTTTCTCCTACATGCTGAATGCCCAAAACCGCTTTTCTATAAAGGATTTTGGAGCCACTGGCAATAAAGACCAGAATGCCACAACTTTTATTCAGAAAGCCATTGACGCCTGCGCAAATCAAGGCGGCGGGGAAGTTTATTTTCCACCGGGCAACTACACTTCATCTACCTTCAATTTAAAATCAAACGTCACACTGCACTTGGAAGCAGGCTCAACGCTGTTTGCAAGTACCAACCCGGCAGACTATACAGCAACAAAAGGAATTTATAGTACCGAAACGGATGTACCTGTATTGATTTACGGTGACATGTTAAAAACCATAACCATAACAGGACGAGGCACCATTGATGGACAAGCAAGCCACACATGGGAACCTTTGCGGGAAATAGATAATTTCATAGCCGAAGAAACTGAAAATGCCCGAAAAGCTGGCATTGAAATGAGCAGGGCCTATGCTAAAGATCCAAAAGTGAGTTTGTTTTATCTCACCAATTGCGACGACGTACTCATCTGTGACATCAGCATTTTGCATTCTCCAAACTGGGCCATGCACATTGCCCATTCAAAACGGATTAACATCAGAAATGTCTACATATTTTCAAGCCTCAGCATGGGTGTAAATTCCGATGGAATAGATATAGATGGTTGTCAGGATGTGAAGATTTCAGATTGTACCGTAATTACTGGCGACGATGCCATTTGCTTAAAGTCTACCTCCAAAAACAACGATTACCAGCCTTGCGAATACATTACCATTACCAATTGCACCTTGGTAAGTACCTCAACAGCATTGAAAATTGGCACCGAAAGTCATGGAGATTTCAGACATATCATTTTTTCAAACAGTGTTATAAGAGACAGTAACCGAGGCATTGGCATTTTTGTACGTGATGGCGCACATGTGAGTCAGGTTATTTTTTCGAATTTAACCATTGACTGCAACCGCAAACACTTCAATTGGTGGGGCGATGGAGATCCGATTCGGTTTGTGTTGCTTAAACGAAATCCAGACTCCCGACTTGGCAGCATTGAAGAAGTTACAATAGACAATGTAACCGCCAAAGGCCAAGGTAGTAGTTTGATAGCAGGCCACGAAAACCAAAGCCTTAAAAATATTAGATTAAGCAATGTGAAATTACACATAACAGGTGAGTCGCTGGCCGATAAAAGAGCGAGCAGCGGATTGATACTCAAAAAAATTGATGGTATCCGTTTAGACAATGTATTCATTTCCTGGGACAAGAAAAAACCAGAAGCCAAGTGGGCTCATGGAATTTATGCGCAGCAATGTTCACAACTTCAATTCAATCAGGTTAAGGCGTCGCCGGGAGGCAAAGCACCTGCTACTGCTGGATTAACCCTGGAAAATTGTGTTGATGCAAAAATTACAGGGTTTACCACAACAAATTCTGAAAAGCGGGGAATCCTTGTAACAGGAAATAGCTCTAAGCAAATTGAGGTGGGTGAAGAAAATCGAAGCATTACAACCCTTCAAACAGATATTCCCAAAAAATCAGTTGTTTTCAATTAGGTTTGCCCTTCGAAAAACTTAATAACCAAATAGGATTCATTTGTTTAAAGCCTTGATAACAATTGAAACACCACGATTTTAAACTATGGGGCTCGATACCAACGGAGTTAAGTTTTTACTTTCCTGCCATAAGCAAGGAGTAATATTTGAGCAGACCCTCATGATAGGCCGACAAATTCTAAACCTTGAATTTGCCGAGCTAAAAGTTAATCTTCAATATTTTGGATACTACATTGACGACCAACAAGTCGAGAACTTATTGCTTGAAGAAGACGGTTATGCAGAACCCTTGCTTAAAATGCTGGGAGCCAAAAATATTGACAGCATTGACTACTCAGGTTATGAAGGAGCAAATGTTCTGCATGATTTGAATTTACCCTTTGATGATGCGCTGCTCAATAAATATTCTCTTGTACTGGAAAGCGGAACACTTGAGCATATATTTCATTTTCCGCAGGCCATTCAAAATTGTATGGAAGCAGTGGCTGTTGGTGGCAGTTTGCTCATTATCACACCTGTTAACAATATCATGGGACATGGATTCTACCAATTCAGTCCTGAGTTATTTTACCGGGTCATTAGCCCAACCTATGGATTTAAAATAAACAGAATGCGGATTTTCGAATACGACCCTTATCAGCATTGGTACCATGTAGAAGATCCAAAAGAAGTTAAGCAAAGGGTAGAACTGATGAATAGCGCAGCCACTTATTTACTCATTGAAGCCAGGCGCAACGAGATTAAACCCATCTTTCAAGTCTTTCCTCAACAAAGCGACTATGTTGATACCTGGGAGGGCAACGAAAACTACTACACCGTTTTGGCAAAAGACAGAGATGCCATGCCAAGCAATGAAAATGGCTCTACTCCTATCAAAAGGTTTGCTAAAATATTTATCCCTGAATTTTTCTTAAACATTTATAGGGCAATCGTTTTCAGCAACAAGAACAAGTTTAGCACTAAATTTTACCGAAAAGTTAATTTTGAGGAATGATTCCAAAACCAAGAAAAACCGACTTTTTTTGCCTCAATTTTAAAAACCAAGCATTAATACTAATTTCGCAACTCACAGAGCACAATTCGATCATGATTAAACTGCTACGAGCCGCACTTTTCTTCGCTACTTTTCTTTGCATGCATGCCTCAATTGCCCAATGGCAGGTTGTTGATGCCCCAAATACTTCTACCTCATTTTTCAATCAGTTGACTTTCAGTTCAGCAGATATTGGTTACGCCATTGGAAACAATGGAGCTATTTTGAAAACTACAGACAGAGGTCAAAGCTGGCAATCTCTCAATTCTGGTACCACCAAAAATTTAATAGGGTTGTTTTTTGTAAACGACGAAACTGGTTTCATTGTAGGGGACTCAGCTTTGGTGCTGGCCACTACAGACGGAGGTCAAACATTTGCAACAAGAGCTGTTCCAGGTGGAACTTTAGCTCCAAACATTTCGATTAAATCAGTTGCTTTTCAGCCAGGAAGCAGCACAATAGGTGTTTTTGTGGCAGAAAATGGCTCGATATTGCGCACTAGCAACGGCGGAACAAATTTCATTTTGGCAGTGAATACTGTGGGCCACACGGGCGGTTATTCTAAAGTAGTATTTGCCTCCAATACATTGGGTTTTGCAGTTGGTGACCAGGGAACAATTGCCAGAACTACAAACGGCGGAAACAACTGGACCAGAAATGCCAGTTTAGGAAATATCAATTTGAACGATGTTCAATTTATAGATGCTTCTAATGGTTTTATAGCAGGGACTGGTGGTTTGATTCGCAAAACCACCAATGGTGGCGCCACATGGACTGCGATGAACTCATACCTTTCTAGTTCCATCAATGCAGTTCATTTCAGAAATGCATCTCTGGGTTGGGCAGTAGGCTCTAACGGTAGAATTTTAAAATCTGGCGACGGTAAAAATTTTGCTTCTCAAGCCATAGATGGCGAAAACAGCTACCTCAGCTCAGTTCAATTTCTAAGCAACAACCTGGGTTTTGCAGTAGGTCAGGGCAAAATCTTAAGACACAATGATTTTTCAGTAACTGTTAATCCTAATCGATTAATATGTGGTGGAAACACAAGTAAAGTTGACACGTTTACACTTCTGTTACCTGAAGGAGTTGGCTTTTTTGGCAACAATGAATTTAAGCTAAGTCTTTGGTCAGCATTAAATTTTACGGGAAATAAAACCCTGGTAAAAGACCTTGCAACCATCGAAGCAAACACTTCAGGCCTCTACACTTTCAGTGTTGACACCTTGCTAAAAACAGACACCATCACCTATTTTCTTCAGGCCACTTCAAATTCTCCTACTTTTCAAAGTACTTTTTTTCCTGTTGAGGTAAATCTCAGTGTTCCGAACAGACCAATTATAGGAAACACGGACACAGTACTTTGTGCTTTCTTCCCTGCTTATTATGGTTTTGCAGCAGTCCCAAAAATCAAAAGTTATGTTTGGAACTTTTCGAACCCAGATGCAGGACAAATCGTTCAGTTTGGAGATTCTATCAGGCTCAACCCAAACCCGACATTTACTGGTGTTTCACAACTTTCGATGAACCAATTTAATGCCTGCGGAATTAGTGCGACCTCTGCTGTAAAGAATATCCGGATTTCATCCGAACCTCAAACATTCGTAGTGGGTGCCCATGTGGTTTGCAGCGACTCGACCAAAAGTAGGTATAGGGTTTTAAATTCAATTCAAAGCAGTACCAACGCTGGAACAACCAACGGTATAGTTTCCTGGACTATGTTTAGCCCAATTCTTGGCTCAGTGGGTCCGGTAAATGGTTTCAATGAAGCATCCGTGAGATGGACAGTACCTACCTTAAGCGGAAATACCGGATTTACTGTTGTAGCAAGAAGAAGGGGAGAATGCCGAAACTTTTTAGATACTCTTCGCTTCCCGATCCAATACCGTCCAACTCAGGACATAGAACCCTCTGTTTCCATAATTGCCTTACAAGACTCTGCTTGCCCGGGCGATCCCTTTAGGGTTAGAGCTTTGCCACTAAATTCAGGCAACCCCGTCTTGAGTTGGTATAGAGATTCAGTTCTGATTCCAAATACGGCTGTGGCAAACCCAGCATTAAATGGAGCCTCTCCAACTAGCGATCCGTGGGCACTTCAAACTACCATGCCTCCAACAGTAGACAGTGTGAACATCTATTTGATATTAAACTCAAGGCTTTCATGTGCTTCCAGACCGGAAGACACAACTGAAACCATCACAATCTACCGTAAAAGAGCAGATGACCCTAATTGTTTGTTGGTCAATTCAAGTCCAAAAGTTGAGCTTAAGCCTGCTATCACTTATTTCCCAAATCCGGCAGACAATGAATTGAATCTTGTGTTTTCCCAGTTTAGCAAACAAGATATGCAGGTGCAAATTTTCGACCAAATGGGAAGGGATGTAACACATTTAACAACCTATTCCGATCAAAGGTCTGCAGAAAGAATCAGCGTGAAATTCGATATTCGACAACTCAAGACAGGCATGTACCTCATCAAGGCAGGCAATGCCGGGCATCAAAAATTGCTCAGGTTTATCAAAAGATAATCGCAAAATTGTTCCTGTAGACTTAAAACTAAGGCTTCCATCAGGAAGCCTTAATTGTTTGCCGGGGTTTCTTCTTTTTGTCTTGCCGCAAAACCAAAGTGGCTACAGCGCTTAAAACCAAAACCAGGCCACCTAATAAAATATACCTGGAGATAAGCTTAATAGACACTGATTTCGTGGCTTCGGTATCGGTAGAACTAATCACAACCGGATTGTTGCTATCTATAAAAATATCCAGATTGGCTATCCCATTCACGAACTCAACGGATCGTAAGTTGCTATCAACCTTGATGTCCAATCTCCCGTTGGCCTCAGCATCAAATTCTCCGGTAGTGGTCAAGGCCTTGATTTTAACATGCGCTTTCTCAGGCCCTAGAACGTAGGCTGGATACTCGACATCAAAATTGTACAGCCTGAATTTAGGTCGGATTGAAAACGATATTTCCGTGGGCGAATCCTGTTGAAACCGGATGTCCTGAGCTGTAGAAATAGTAGAAATTAATATGGCGGTTGAAGCAAGTTTAACCGCCCAATTTTTTATTAACATATCAAAAAGCAAATGCCGGGAAGAACGAGTTTGAATAAAACAAGGTTTCAAAATTTTCAGATTATTCACTCATTACCATTTGTTGCTTCGACTCCATTCGTTTCCTTTCGTTTGGATCCAAATAGATTTTTCGAATTCTCAAGCTTTTCGGAGTTAATTCCAAAAACTCATCTTTCTTAATGTACTCCATGGCTTCTTCGAGCGAAAATGAAATCTTAGGCGCAATTTTCACATTGGCATCTGAACCGGAAGCACGCATGTTTGTAAGCTGCTTCGCCTTCAATGCATTCACTTCCAAGTCGTTGCCTCGAGTGTGCTCGCCAATTACCTGACCACCATACACATCTTCTCCTGGATCAATAAAGAAAAACCCACGGTCCTGGAGTTTGTCAATGGAGTAAGGCGTGGTTGTTCCTGTGTCCATAGAAATCAGAGAGCCGGCAATACGAGTCGGCACTGGTCCTTTGTAAGGTTGGTACTCTAAAAATCGGTGTGTCATCACGGCCTCTCCTGCAGTTGAATTGAGCACGTGTGTACGAAGGCCGATCAATCCTCGGGAAGGAATGGTAAATTCAAGGTGTTGCAAATCGCCCTTTGGCTCCATGACCATCAGCTCACCTTTTCGTTGGGTGGCAAGTTCGATAACTTTTCCGGCAGATTCTGCAGGTACGTCTACCACCAACACTTCTATAGGCTCGTGTTTTTGCCCATCAACTTCTTTGAACAACACTTCGGGCTGACCTACTTGTAATTCATACCCTTCCCGACGCATTGTTTCAATCAAAATCGACAAGTGAAGAATTCCTCTGCCGAAAACCAAGAATCGGTCTTCAGAATCAGTTTCACGCACACGCAAGGCTAGGTTCTTTTCGGTTTCTTTGGTCAATCTGTCTCTCAGGTGGCGAGAGGTTACAAACTTGCCCTCTTTGCCAAAAAACGGTGAATTGTTGATGCAAAACAGCATCGAGATTGTTGGCTCATCGATAGAAATACGAGGAAGAGGTTCGGGTTGAACTGCATCGGCAATGGTGTCGCCAATTTCAAATCCTTCTAAACCAGTTACAGCGCAAATATCACCAGCTTCTACTTTTTCTGCTTTTATTCTGCCCAGGCCTTCAAAAACATGCAATTCTTTAACACGTGATTTGGTGTAGCTGCCATCGGCTTTGCAAAGCATTACATTCATGCCTTCAGAAATGGTGCCTCTGGCAACCCGGCCAATACCAATTCTTCCAACAAAGGAACTGTAGTCGAGCGAGGTAATTTGCATTTGCAAATTGCCTTCAAATACCTTGGGCGGCTGGATTTGCTCCAGAATAACGTCCAAAAGCGGAAATACATTGTCGGTTGGTTTTTGCCAGTCGGTGCTCATCCACCCTTCTTTTGACGAACCATAAACTGTGGCAAAATCAAGCTGATCCTGGGTGGCATTAAGGTTGAACATGAGATCAAAAACATCTTCATGTACTTCGTCTGGACGGCAATTGGGCTTGTCTACTTTGTTTATTACCAAAATAACTTTCAACCCAATCTCCAAGGCTTTTTTGAGCACAAAGCGGGTTTGTGGCATTGGACCTTCAAAAGCATCGACCAGCAATAAAACGCCGTCAGCTAATTTCAAAACCCTTTCCACTTCGCCTCCAAAGTCGGCGTGACCTGGGGTATCGATCAAATTAATTTTAGTGCCTTTGTATTGAACTGCAAGGTTCTTAGATACGATAGTAATTCCCCTTTCACGTTCCAACTCATTGTTGTCAAGAATGAGGGTATTGGTGGTGTCCGCCTCTTTTTTCTGAGAATTGGTTGCGTAAATAATTTTGTCAACTAGGGTTGTTTTTCCGTGGTCAACGTGAGCGATGATGGCAACGTTGCGAATGTTCTGCATGCGTTTTGAAAGTCGAAATTTTCCGCAAAGGTAGCCAAAAGGAAGTACAAAAGCAGATTGAAAGCAAAACCAAATTAATAACATTTGATTTGCAAGGATTTTTAAGAAATAAGATTTAGAAACGCAGTGTTTGAATGTTTCCCTCGTAAGTTCTAAAACCTAGCCGACACTAATTTCTCATCGCTTTAAATCCTTGCTCAAAGTCGTCTTTTAGCGTTTCGAGCGACTCCAAACCTATATAAATCCTGATGAGGTTAAATGGTAGCCAATCGGTTCCGGCTGGGTTTATTGAAACCACTGGAAAAGCAAGGCTTTCGTACCCACCCCAGGAACAACCTAATATAATGACTCGAAGTGCATTGCAAAAAGCTTCTACTTCTCCGGCGGTAGAAGCTTTCAAGTATAAAGCAAACATACCACCTGAACCTTTCATTTGTTTTTGTGCCAAGCCAAACTGAGGGTGGCTTTCATGGCCTGGATACATTACTTTTTCGACTTCCGGTTGATTAAGTAGCCAGGGCACGAGCTGTAAAGTTGTTTCCTGAACTCTTTTCAATCTGATTTCGAGCGTGCGCAATCCCCTGAGTACCAACCACGAATTGAAAGGCGATGCAGCAGCCCCCAAAGTCATATACTCACCATAGAAAATCTTTTTGATCTGATCTTTGCTGCCGCAAACCACACCAGCCAAGGCATCGCTATGCCCTGCCAGGTATTTTGTAACTGAATGCACCGCCAAATCAACGCCCCATGCCAAAGGTTGCTGATTGAGCGGAGTTGCATAGCTATTATCCATAATAGTAACAATGCCATGTGCTTTGGCCAGGTTGGTGCAAAGCTGAATGTCTTGCAACTCAAAAGTGAAGGAGTTGGGCGATTCCAGAATCAATACCGTTGTGTTTGGCCTAATGGCTTTTTCGATGTTGACCACATCTCTCCCATCTACCATAGTAGAGGCTACACCAAAACGCAACAACAGCTGATTGAGCAATTTATCTGTCCAGCTATATGGCTTTTGCACACAAATGATGTGGTCTCCCTGCTTTACCTGTGCCATTACAGCGGCCGAAACTGCAGCCGACCCTGAGCCAAAAACCAATGCGTCCTCTGCCCCTTCAAGTGCGGCAAGTTTGTTTTCAAGTATTCGGGTTGTTGGATTGGTGCCTCGGGTATAAAACGGTTCGGTATTTTCGTTGTTGAGCGCATACCTCATCGAGGCAATGTTTTTAAAACCAAAATTGGAACTTTGAATGAGAGGTGGTGCAACCGAACCAAAGTAGGCTTCCCTGTCTTCTCCTAGAAAAAAAAGGGCTTCGTCTGCGTTTGAAAAATTGTTAGCCATTCAGTTTAAATTCCCTTAATCTCAAATTCTGTTCTTCTATTCAATTGACGGCCTTTGTCTGTATCGTTGCTAGTCATGGGTTTCGAGAGCCCATAACCGGCGTAAGTCAAACGCTTTTTATCGATACCATTTTCTACTAAATAATCGACCACAGTATGTGCCCTGTCTTCGCTCAGTTTTTGGTTGTATTCTGCTGAACCAACATTGTCTGTGTGGCCCGCAATTTCTACTTTCAATGTTGGGTTTTCTTTTAAAATACCTTGCAGGCGCTCTAGCTCTTTTGTACTTTCTTTCCGCAAAGTAGATTTGTCGAAGTCGAAGAAAATATTGCGCAGCACAATTCGGGTTCCTAATGCGGCCTTTTTTAGAAACAAATCCCGTTCAACTTCCTGATAATCTGAACTCGGGGGAAGGTCAAAGTTCTCAGAATGAAAAAGGTAACCTTTTTTCACAACTGCAATACCGTAGTTTTTGCCCGATGTTAATACAATTAAAAATGATCCATCGGCACCGGAGGTAATGTCTGATATCTTTTCACCGGTTACGTTGTCAACTATAGAAATGTCGCTTTCAAGGGGTTGCTTGGTAAGATCATCAAATACTTTGCCTTTAAAAATGGTGATGGGATTAAAGGTTTTTTGGTTGGCTAACTGCAACACCATTTTCGGCGTACCTGAATTGCTTTGGTCGAAATTGAACTTTTTAGGTGCTTCCTTTTCAAGCACTACATCTATTTCCCTTGTGGGCATGGTAATCATGTAGCAATCGGATTTCCCGTAGCCACCTGCTTTTTCAGATGAATAATAGCCATGCTTATTGTCGGCTGAGAGCACAAAATAGATGTCGTCTTTAGTAGTATTAATGGGGAAACCCATGTTTTCGGGTTGAGTCCAGGCGCCTGTGCTGTCTAAAGATGTTCTGAAAATATCGAACCCGCCCATGGTTGCATGGCCTTTTGAACTGAAGTAAAGCGAAACACCATCTGAGTGAATGAATGGGGAGTCGTCGTCGTCGCTGGTATTGATGGTTGGCCCTAGGTTTTCAGGTTTATCGTAGCGACCATTTTCTTTCCTTTCTGCCTTAAAAATATCAAATCCTCCAAAACCACCTGGGCGATTACTACTAAAATAGATCGTTTTCCCATCTGCTGTGACAGAGACAGCTGTTTCAGAATATTTGGAATTGATGTTACTGCCAAGGCTTTCGGGTTTCATCCAACCCTTCGCAGTTTTTTTAGAGTAATACAGGTCGCCATCGCCAGAAGATTTGTACAAAAACATGGTATTTCCATCAGGCGAAAGTGCCACAATGGCATCGTGTTCAGCCGTATTTATGGGCTTGCCCAAGTTGAGCGGTTGGCTCCATTTCCCATCCATTTTGTTGCTTTGGTAAATGTCTTCTCTGTCGAATAGTTCATTGGCGTTTCGATATGGTTCTTTCACTCCTCCAATGTTCCCATCTCTTCTGGATGTGAACATTAATACAGACTCATCGGCTGTGATAACTGGTGTATACTCAGGAAACTGGTTGTTGATAACAGGCCCCAAGTTGTCAATTTTAGCCTTTACAGGATTTTCGATCAAGGTTTTGGCTACTTTGCATTCGTTGATTCTGTTGTTGGTTTCCCGATTGGCCAAGTCGCTTGGATTTTTGTTTTTGTCCAAAAACTCATTGAACATTTTAATTGCATCGTCAAACTTTTCTGTTTCCTGCATAGCTAAGCCTAGCATATACCTGATTTCATCATTGCAATCTTCATTCAACTCAAAAGCCCGCATCAAATACGTAAGCGAAGTGCCTGCCTCGTTGAGTTTTAAATAGCAATCGCCGAGCAAAAATGTTGCATCGATATTTCCAGGGTCTGCATCTACGGCAGCCTTGAGGAAATTTATTGCTTCCCGGTATTCAGCATTTCGGTACAAAAATTCACCTTGCAGGTACGCCTTTTTTGACTTTTGGGCATATATGCTGCATGATAAAAAGGATAACAGTAGTATGAGTATTCGGGTTTTTGAAAGCATGTTCGTGGTATTTACAGATTCAGAATGTGAACAAAAATAGTAACAGGACCGCAAAAACCCTGAATTACTGAATAAACAGATCTAATTAAGATTGAATTTAGATAAAAAAAAGAGAGCCCTGAATAACCAGGACTCTCACTTAACATTAACCTTTGACTTTTTTAGCAGGCAAAGGCGCCTTTAAAAGCGATTTCTTAACCGGTGGTTTTATTGGAATGCCAACAGGTCTCGGAGCTTCTGTGGGTGGAGCAGGATCGATAATTAATGTAGGTTCAACTGGGTCTGTTACCAATTTCATTTCTTTTACCAAATGACCTGCTCCTGCAAATTTATCAACAATGAACAACACATAACGGATATCGACTGAAATGGTGCGCTGCAGGTTGGGTTCAAATGCTATGTTGCCACTCATGGCTTCCCAGTTTCCGTCGAAAGCACAACCAATAAGCTCACCCCGGGCATTCAATACCGGAGAACCTGAGTTTCCACCAGTGATGTCATTGTTGCTGATAAAGGCTACTGGCACAGTGCCATTTACACCATATTGACCGTAGTCTTTTTTCAGCCAAAGTTCTTTCAACTTGGCTGGCACAATGAACTCGTCGTTGCTTGGGTCTTCCTTTTCAATCACGCCTTCGAGGGTGGTGAAGTAATTGTAATACACAGCATCTTGTGGAAAATAATCGTCGACTTTGCCATAGGTAAAGCGTTGGGTGGAATTGGCATTGGGATAAAACTCTTTTTTGTTCTTATTCATTTCCAAAATTCCTTCCACAAACAATCTGTTTCCTTTGTTCAAATCCACTTGAATGGGATTGATTTCATTGGTTCTGATGCCATTCCAGTAGCTGGAAATGGAATTGATAACTTGAAACGCCGGATCTTTTTCCAACACTTTCAGGTCGGGCTTGTCGAGAAAGGCATTTGTTTTGGCCTGATCAGCAAATATGGATTTGGCAAAAACCTCGTCTGCAAATTTATTAAAGTCGCCTTTGTATTTTTTCTCAATATCAGCAAACACTGGTGCAAGCTGGTCTTTGGGCATCTTTTCTGCGTAGGCTTGCATCATGGCTTTAAAAATCATTTTGTCTGTGTTGGCATCGTAGTCTTTCCAATGATCGGCCAAACCCTCTTTGAACCTGGGAACAATGCCTGCAATTTGATCTTGCTGAAGTTTTTTACTGGCAGCATCTTTTGGTTTTTCCATCAAAACGTCCCGCAAACCTTTAAAAGCCAATGCCACCTGATTTATTTCTGGCCCCATAGCAGCTTCTCCATAAAAAGCTTCTGCCAAAGCATACTTGCGTCTTTTATCGTAAGCACCGGAAATTAAATTGAGCGCATCGCCATATTTTGCTTTTCTGGCTGAATTTGCATTTACCCATTGCTGGAAAGCTGTTTCCTCGGCCAGTTTTTTATCAGGAATATCCAAGCGTTTTAGTCCACGGCTTTCGCCAATGAAGAATTTCCAGTAGTTGGCAATTTGGGCATATTTTGAAGCATATTGAATGCGAACTTTAGCACTTTTATCCATGTTTTCTTTCATGGCTTTCAATTTGGCATCACGCAACATAACCCGGGCAGGATTGGTAATATCAAGCGCCATTTGCACACCATACGATGTGAGGTATCGGTCGGTGCGGCCCGGCCAGCCCATAATCATGGAAAAGTCATTCTTTTTCACGCCACTCAGCGAAACCGGGAAAAAGTGTTTGGGTTTGTATGGAACATTGTCGGCTGAATATTCTGCAGCTTTATTGTCTTTGTCGGCATAAATGCGAAACATACTAAAGTCCCCTGTATGTCGTGGCCACATCCAGTTGTCGGTATCACCACCGAATTTCCCGATCGCACTTGGAGGAGCACCTACCAAACGGATATCGGTAAATGTTTCATATACCATAAGGAAATACTGATTGCCGTTGAAAAATTCTTTGGCCTGGGCGCTGTATTTTGTTCCTTCAGTGGCTTCCTTTTCAATGGCTTTCAATTCCATAGCGGCTGCTTTTTGGCGATCAGTTTCGCTCATATCATTGTTTAGTTTTGCCAAAACCCTGGCAGAAACATCCTCCATTCTCACTAAAAAACTTACAAAAAGACCTGGTGTTGGGATTTCTTGCTGGCGGTTCATGGCCCAAAATCCATTGGTGAGGTAATCTTTCTCGGGCGTGCTGTGTGCTTGAACTGACTCAAATCCACAATGATGGTTGGTGAGCACGAGGCCTTCACCTGAAATGACTTCGCCTGTGCAATAGCCCCCAAACCAAACCACTGCATCTTTCAAACTGGAGTTGTTGATGTTGTAGAGCTCGTCTGCGGACAATTTTAAGCCCATTTTCTGCATTTCGGGATGGATACGCTTCAGGTACATGGGCAGCCACATGCCTTCGTCGGGCGAGGCCTTACTTTGCCCTATCCAAAGAGCTTGTAGAAGTAAAGAGAAAAGAAAAATCCTTTTTATCATGTTTGATCTGATTTCTGTTTAAAAAAAGAGCCGCAAATATAGGAAGGGAAATGAAGGGCGAAAGTCCATTCAACACAGCAACTTGCCGTCGGTTGATATTCAAACCAAAAACACACAAGAAGAAACAGAAGAAAAGATTGGATTGAAAGTAAAGATTAGCTTTCAGAAAGTCAAAGCCTGAAAGAAGACCCACTAAAAAAGCATGCCACGCAAAGGCGGAGCAAGCTTAAAAAGTTCATTATCTTGAAATTAATGATGATGACCGCCAGGTCCATGCACATGTCCGTGCATTATCTCCTCGGAGGTAGCTTCTCGAACTTCTTCAATTAAACCGCTGAAATAAAGAGTCATGCCAGCCATTGGGTGGTTAAAATCCATAGTAACACCAATGTCATCGACTCCAACTATTATACCATCGAACTGGTGACCTTCGTGGTCTGTCATGGTAAGGGAATGGTCTAAAACCAGCATGCTTTTGTCTACTGCGCCATCAACAGAAAAGGCTTCGAAAGGCAGGTCAACAATAGACTCTTCATCGAGCTCACCATAGGCTTGGTTGGGAGTTAGGGTAAACTGAAACCCATCGCCTTGTTTTTTATCGGCCAAATTGGCTTCAAAGTCGGGCAACAAATTTCCGGACCCAAAAAGGAATACCAAAGGGCGATCGGCAGATACAGATTCAACTTCTTTTTTAGTGGTTTCTCCTGTAGCCGTCGCATGAAGCGTGTAACTTAGGCTCACCACTTTTTTATTTTCTACTAACATGTACAAACATCTTGATGATGGGCGAAAGTTAAATGGTTTGTATGGAATCTTTGGTCAATTGAAGAAAACAAACTGTGGCAATTTTCTAAATGGCTTTAGCCAAAGTGTACAAAACCAGGGCTTTAGGCCATTCATTTGCCATGCTTTTTTGTCTTCCTGGTTGGCATTGATTCTGTTATTTATACTTCGGTTGCTCACTCCACCTGTCCGCATGTACACCATCATTTTGGGCAAATACACTACTTTAGCTTGTTGTTTATGCAAAAAACGAAGCATCAATTCATAGTCTGCCGCAGAGCGCAATTCAAGACTAAATTTCCCCCAACGCTCGAAACAAGACTTTCGGGCATAAAAGGTGGGATGAGGAGGCATCCAGCCCAGGAAAAAGTCGCCAGGTTTGTAAGCACCTGATTTCCAAATGCGTACTACTTTTTTCAAATCAGGATTTCGGTATTGCAAGTCACCATACAATACCTCTGCATTGCCAATATGAGCGGCAACGGATTTTAACACGTCGTTTGAAGCATACACATCATCAGCATTTAGAAAACCAATTACATCTCCCGTTGCAAGTGCAATACCTTTGTTCATGGCATCGTATATGCCGCCGTCGGGCTCTGAAACCCAAGTTGAAATAACGGATTGATTGGCTTTGATCACTTCCAGACTACCATCTGTAGACCCACCGTCTATAATGATGTGTTCCAGGTCTGCACCAAGCTGGCTGGCTACCGAATTGATTGTATCCGGGAGTGTGGTTACATTGTTGAAAACCACTGTTATGACTGTGATCTTCATGAAACAACTACTCGTTTTTTCACTTCCAAAGCCGGATTTCCTTGATAAATGGTGAATGCCTGCAACAAACCAGCACCTAGAGAACCTGCAGCTAGCATAGCACCTTCTTCCAAAACAGTACCAGGAACTACAATAGCTTTTGCGCCCACCCAAGCACCATTTTTAAGTGTAATCGGTTTAACCATAAGGTCGAATGTTGACTTGGTGTAATCATGGTTTCCACAGAGCAAAAAAGCACCCTGGGATAAGCAGCAATGGGCACCAATATCTACCTGAGCCAGGTTGTCGATCCATACTTTTTCGCCAATCCAAGCATAGTCGCCTATGCTCAACAGCCATGGGTATTTTATGTTCACTGAAGGCTTTACCACAACTCCCTTGCCAATCTGACTACCAAATATCCGAAGAAAGAATACTTTAAGACCATTGAATGGAAAAAGTGCGGTTTGAAAAAAAACGACATTCACAAAATACCAAAGCAATCGTTTTATGGCGCTTCCACCTGGCTTGTACCAGCTATTGTTATATGTATCAAGCCTTATGCTCATGCAATGGTTTTGAATGAATTGAAACAGAATAAATTTTTGCCAAAATAAAGATAACCAGCAATGGCATGCTCAAAAATGCCAATAATTTTAGTTGCTGAGGCAAATAACCCCTGCTAATGAATTGAAAAAGAAAAGCTGCGTAAATCATTTGTGCGCCGGTTTCCAGAGGAGTGTATCGAATTTTGGGTATCAGATGCAGAGAAAGACCAAACAAGGCCATACAAACCACCAGACCAGGCCAACCCAGCAAGAGGTAATATTCTTCCAAATTGCTCACTCCCGGATTCAAATTCTGCTTCACATCTTTGGGAATCCATGCTTTTTCGAGTTCGAGCAAGGGCGGTTTTGGGCGAACACCACCAACAAAGCTCTCCGAAGCTTGAAACCGCCAAACAATGGGCAGGTAAAATGAAGCACCGTTGTCGGGGGCTATATTATTGGTTTCTATATACAGCAAGGTTGCCATAAAAGTACGGCAGCTTCCAACCTCATGTATGATGCGAAAAACATTGTAGTCAGAAATAGAAAAACTGACCAGGTGAAACATTCTTTTCGAAAAGGCCATGCGGTTTTGACTCACCCACAGCATGAGCACCAACCCTGCCAATAAGCTTAAAGCCCATTTCCAAAGAGATCGAATGCTTACCGAAGGCAAATAATAGACAGCCATACCCAGCAAAGTAAGCAGTATGCGATATCTCCAGCCTGCCAAAAAGAAAAAGGCCAGGTGAAAAACAATGAGTGCAAGAACCCAGCTTTTCTTATTTGCAAATGCAAAAAGGAGCATCAAAATGGCAATGAAACAATTGGCAAGCGATTCCAAAAAGCCATTGTATATTGGTATCGAAAACAACATGGCAGAAGTTGTACGGTTGTTGAGATTCAGCACTTCCATCAATCGGACACCACTCGCATGGAAATTTAGAAGTACGCCAACCCAAGATAAAACGAGTAATACAATCAAGGACGAAATGGCTCTTCTTTGAAAATCAGGCTTCATTTCACTCCGGTGTTTCGGATTTGCTTTTGGAAAACCGACAAAAAATTTCAAAAAATAGCCACCTACAAATGCCAACATACCAACCAAATAG
>JBBRCC010000011.1:0-58127 GCA_038205175.1 Cytophagales bacterium
TGTGCCGCCTTCCAATTGCCATCTGTAGCTGCTGCCCGGGTTTGGTTGGGCTATGCGATAGATCCGGTTGCTGAGCGAAAACAAGGTAAGCAGGGTGTCACCCTCGGCTACAATGGCCGGGCCCGGATTCGGATATTGAAACACCGAAACAGGCAAAGCCGCAAACGACTGGCAATTGGTTTCATTCACCAAACTTAAGCCAATGGGCACTTGAGTAGCCGTGTTTTGAACAATGCTTCCTCC
This sequence comes from Cytophagales bacterium, assembly GCA_038205175.1. Taxonomy (GTDB): domain Bacteria; phylum Bacteroidota; class Bacteroidia; order Cytophagales; family Flexibacteraceae; genus JBBRCC01. Next base: position 244 of record JBBRCC010000011.1, read on the forward strand.
GGTTTCGCCTGTTGTCCAGCGGTATTGGTTTGCCGGGAGTCCTGTGGGAAGTCCGGTTAAAGTAATTGCTTCTCCATCGCAGATTCTGGCTGTGCTGTCGTTCACCTTCTGGGTAATGGGTATGCTGATTACTGGTGTTTCCGGTCGGGGCAAAACTGTTATGTTGAGGGTTTGGCTCAGGCCAAAGCAAGTATCTAAGTTGGTTTGGTTGTTCTCGGCCACTTGCAAGGTGTAGGTGCCCGGATTTTCCCAACTCAATCTTGCCTCGGCCGTTCCATGTCCGCTTAGGCTGGGGTTGCCGCTTGCCTGCCAGGTGTAGCTGCTGCCGTTCACCGCATACCTTACCCTAATCCGCAGTTCCCCTTCCGGGCAAACCCTCAAGGTATCGGCCAGCAGCTCCGGGGTCAGTTGGCTGTTCACCTGAATGGTGTAGGTAGCTGTGTCGCCCAGGCAGTTGTCGGCACTCAGCGATTCTGCTTTCAAGGTGAGGTTGCCTGCCTGCCCTGCGTTGAGCTGCACCGTGTTGCCTGTTGCAGTGCCCAAACTTCCCAAACCCGAAAGTGCCCAACGGAACGATAGGTTTTGCTCCAACACCGACACCGAATAGCTCACGCCCTGCACACCGGGGCAAAGCCGGGTTGGCCCGCTGATAATGCCCATGGCGGGTATGGGCAGGTGTTTTACATGCACAGGAGCCGAACTGTCGCTTCGGCAGCCGTTGGCATCGGTGCTGCTCAAGCGGTAGCGGCCTGTTTGGTTTACCACAATGGTTTGAAGGCTATCGCCTGTGTTCCAATGGTAGCGGGCGGCGGGGCTGCTTTGCAGGGTTAAGCTGTTTTCCCGGCAAGTGCGCAAGGTGTCGGGTGCGGGCTGGTTGTTGTAGCTGATTTGTGGGCGAGAGGGCTCAGGAAAAAGCCGTAGCCTGAGGGTATCGGTGATGCTGCTGCCGCAGCCCTGTGGATTGATGACCCGCAGCCAATAATTGCCCGGGTTGGAAAAGTTCACCGTTCGGCTGGTGTCGCCGGTGCTCCACAGCAAGGTATGGCCTGCCGGGGGAGCCGCTGCCGTAAGCGAAGTTTGAGTACCGGGGCAAAAACTGCGATTGCCACTTACCGCCACAGGTTGCGGAGCTACACCTGCCACGGTATCGATGTGCACCGTGTCTGATTCTGAAAAGCAGCCCTCGAGGGTGGCTACCTGCACGGTGTATTTGCCGGGGCCACGTGCTTTTATGCTTTGTGTCTGCTCCCACCAGGGTATCCATTTGTAGCGGTAGCCGGGCGGAGCGGTGAGGGTGGCGCTGTCGCCGCTGCACAAAGTTGCAGATGGAGAAACTGAGATGACCGGGCGGGGAGGTTTGGCCGCAGCCCGCAAGGTATAGTAGGCCGTATCGACCTTACAACGCCCAAAGCCAATGACCATAAAACGGACAGTGTCTTGGGTGGCCACCCAGGGGAAACTGGCGTTGGTATCTACCAGGATGCCGTTGTTGCTCAGGTTATACCAGCGAAAGCGGGTGGCACCGGCCCCGTACGCCACCAGGCGCATGGTGTCGCCCAGGCAGGCGTTTTCCCGGTTGGCCTGGGCCTGCAGTTTCCAGGCGTTGCGGGTGAGGGTTTGGTTGAAGACCGGAAAGTTGTTGCCCGGGTCTCTGCCCAGATCTATGGCAAAAGGCCTGAACCCGCAGCCTGGGCCGGGTATGTCGGGGCAGTCGATGACGTGGAAGCGGGGTGGGGCGTGGGAGGATTGACGGGAAATATAAATGCGGCCATCAGGGGCAGTTTGGCCCATGGTTGCCGCATTGATGGAATAGGTTGGTGTGCTCCTATAAATTAATGTTTTTGACGCCAAAATCGAATCTCTATTGAAGTGTTTCAAATTGAATTGGTAAATGGCATTATGATAGTTTTGTGGTGGTAACCCGTTCAAAAAAAAGGCCACATACAGTAAATTTGAATTTGGGGAAAAAAAGACAGAAACAAAATCAAGCGAAATACCATTATTAGTTGAGGTGCCAGAAATCAAAGAATCACGGATTGAAATAATTTGTCGTACCTGTCCTGAATTATTATCGAAATCAATAATTTGTAAATTCGAATTTCCCCGATTGCCATTAATATATGTTCCAAATACAGCAATTTTATTTGCTTTTGCGTTGGCAGCTATTGACGGTGAAGACGGTGATGAACCTATGTTCCCACTTGAAATAGGTTCTAATTTAACTCTAAGAAGTTCTTGTTTTTGATGACTTCGATTAAATCTTTGAAGCAACAAAGTGTCTTGATACCCAAAACTATTCGATCGAGCTAGTGCTATCCAATATCCATCTCCTTGTGCTTGGGGAATTAATGCAAATCCACTGAGGGCAGTGGTGGAGGTATCCATCAAAAATCCAGTTTTGCTTGAGTCAATATCGCCCCTATTGTTGTTTAATCTTCTGTCAAAAACTGCATTGAGAGGACAACCGCATGACCGAAAATTACTTCCATTTAGATAAATTAACCGATAAAGAGCGCTAATTGTGTCCATTGGCACCGCCAGCATTGAAAATTTACGTCTATACAATGAGATGACATCTAAACCAATACCCCCATTTGGTAACAATGAGTGATTCGGGCCATACACATTAGCCTGATTTCCATAAAACAGCAAATTCCCAAACTTATCGCTTTGTGTTACACTCTGGTAGCCTGCTGTCATGGCCGAGTTGTTCAGTGGCCTGGGCTCTCCATTCCTAAAATCCATACCTACCCGGTCGCCAAAGTACCAAAGGCTGCCTTCCAGGTTTTGGGCATGGGCTTTGGTAAGGAATAGACTAAGGCAACAGAAAATGCCCAAAAAGTAACTTCCCGGAATCTGTTTGACTCCGGGAAGCATGTTGAATATATTTCGCATGCGTTGATAGGCCATGCTATTTTATGATGCTGATGGGTTGCTTAAACACTTTGCCTTCCTGCTCCACTTCGAGGTAATAGATGCCAGCAGGCAGCTTGCCAGCTTGAACGAAGTTATCTCCTTGCCGTAGGTTTTGCCTCAGCACCACCATGCCTTGTGCATTGGTTAGTTTTAGGGCAGCTTTGGCTCCATGCACATGTACCGTGAACTGGTCTAGTGCCGGGTTTGGATATACATCGGGGGGTAAGTTGTTCACAGCAATTTCATCGTCCACAGCTCGGCGGCAAGGGTTTTCTTCCGGAGGACCCTGAAATTGCCGCTGCACTTCCAGTGTGTAAAAGCCTTGGTCTGTAACTTCCTTTCCTTCTACAACAATGTAATAGGTTCCGGCAGATGCATTCAAATAATCTACTCTGAAATAAAGGCTACCTGAACAAGAAAATAAATCATTTGATACCACTGCAAGTGAGGAATTTAGAATTTTAACATTACCCTGTGAAGGTAATTTTCCTGAACCCAGACCATCTGTTAAACAAAGTCTAGCGTAAATGCCATCCCCAGCGCCAAGGGTTACGGAATAAACCACATCTTTGCTATCTTCAAACCCTGTGTTTCCCCCAGTAACCTGATTGGTATAACAAGCCGTGTTTCGGGTATCGTACCAGCCACAGTAGTTAAGCGTAACGGGTATGGGGTCGGAGGTATCGTCGCCAATGGTGGCATCGGTAACGTTGGGGGTAACAGAGGCCGTGCCCTGGCAGCCCTTGGAGTCGGTAACTGTTATCAGGTAGGTGGCAGTGTTGCTTATGGCCAAAGTGCTGCTATTCGTGCCTACCACAGTGCCGTTTCTTTTCCATTGGTAGCTGTAGCCTGGAGTGCCGCCTGCTGGTGTGGCGGTGAGGGTGGGCTGGGTGCTGGAGGTAACGCAGTAGTTGGCATCGGAAGTGGTAATTGTAACAGTTGGGCTTTCGTTTACTGTCACCGTGTAAGTGTATGCCTCAAAATCTGTGGTTTGCCCCGGCCACTGTAAGAACAGCGTGTATGTGGTGGTGGTAGTTGGCGAAACAGTGGGTTGGATTTCCGAATCCGTTACAAATGTTTCACCTGCCATCCATTTGAAGGTAACACCTTCTCCCGGTGGAATGTAGTAATCTGTTCCGGGAATAAGTTGTATTGGGGTACCTGAACAGATCGTGGTAGAGTTTGTACCAAAAGGAAGACCATGGATGCCGACAGATTCCAAAAAGTAATATGCATTTGTCGCTTGCCTTCCTAAGTTAAGTAGATCATCACTGCTTGACCCAAAATGACCGATAAGTAAATATCTTTGATTGTTCCCATTCGCCGCTGCTAGTTGACTTGGGACATAAAAACCTTTCGCAGTAAACTCAGCTGTTGGGTTTGGTACAGGCCCATCTATAAAATAGGGCACTACTAAAGGAATTTGGTTGGGTGTTCGAAATAATTTCTGACCTGCCGGAAAGTTTGAAGAAATTAACATCCCAATATTTTTAACACTCCATTTACAAACTTTTGGCAAATGTATTGTAAATGTTAAAAAATAAGGCCTATTGTTATTTAGTGGATTTATCTCTTGAACAAAGTATTCTGTTTGAGTAGCAATAGGGTAAACAACTTCGTCATAGGCAAAAAATCCTCCATATGCAGGAAGGTTAGGAGGAGTTCTTTCTGCACTAGTATTAGCACTATGTGCTGCATTGGGTGTAGTGGTGTTAGGGATAAGCACAGGTGCTAATTCCGTATAATGGTCACTGGGATTATGTTGACCAAGTAATGGGGCCCAATATGAAGGAGAAGACCACGTCCGATTCGGAATCGTGGGATGTGGTGGTTCAAAATAAAATTCACTGACATTTGAGAGGTTAACCAAAGTTGTTGCATAACTATTAGGTGGAATTTCTGGATTTATTCCAGTAAAATCTCCATTACATACATGATTGTTATTTTGCCCCAAAGTGGTGCATGCTGGTCTTCCGTTGTAGGTTTTTGGATTGTGGTCAAGTTTATGAATGGCTAAAGTATCACTTGAAGGATGATTTACTTCAATACCCGAAAATGCCCAGAATGAACCAAAAACCTGTTGGTCTGAGATAATCTTTGCAGAACTAATGAATGTACCGTGAGCATTTGCTCCATTCTCGATTATTAAGTCGGTACCTGAAAGAAAATAGATGTTTTGCGTGCGGACATTTCCAGATAATAACTTAAAGGTTGAGTCAATCTGTAAGTCTATAGGCACACCATCATCGTTTAACCCAACAAAGTAAAATGCTGTGGTATCTGATTCAGGATTAAGAACTATGGTATCTTTTAATAAACCGTCAGTAACCCAAAAGATTCCTCCGTTTGAATTGAAAGAATTATTTGACCCGCCTCCTAATCCAGAGATTCTATCCGTTCTATTTTCTTCACGTACGATCCAATTTATCAATTGAGATAAATTATGCAATGCATACTCCCGATAATAATTATATACTCCAGTTTCGCCAGGGAATATATTAGTTGTTGCCTTTCTTGTTCCTACTGCACCGTAAACTTTGACTTTCCCACTGTTTTGAATGCAGTCTCCGCTTAATAACCCAAATTGATCGATGTTGAAAATATCGTAATCAATCATGTTATGTTTCAATCCTACTATGTCAATTTCTGGCTCAAAGCCGGAGGACTCAAATTTAATGCAACTGTCTGCTGCAATTAGTCTGAAATTTGAAGAACTAAATTCTTCAGCAAAAATTGATACGTTGCCAGCAACCAGGAAATTGCCAACTAAGTCGGCATAATGTATAGTAGTGTCGAAAGTCAAATCCCCATCTATTACCCAATAAATATTTCTGGCAACTACATTTTTGCCCAGGATTGAAATCAAATCACCGGAACCTATTATTGAAAGGCTTCCCGAAATCCTAACAAAAATTGTTTCAGTTGAGTCACTGAGGTCGCCAAAAATGTAATTTGGAAATTCGCCATCGGTGTCGATAGTAACTGAACCGCTTACATAATTGTATTGAGCAAGCGTGATTTTAGGAAATTCCACTGGTGAAACCTGATTAATTCCAGGTTCGTCGGCCCATGTTCTAATGCTCGACATACAATCTCTGGCATCTTCAAGTGCTTCAAGAATCGCATTGACAGAATCTTTTAGATGACCACCTCTTGTGCAACTGACTGAAAAGTTTGATGACCCAATCGCTGAAAGGTTGCCTGCAGAACCCTGTTGAATTCTAACTGGCTTGTTGGTTTGTAAATTACCAGCTGATAAAATAGTGAATGTACTTGCTTTTTGAAGCTCTGGATGGTATTGCGCATAACTATTGTAACACCATAATTTTAACAATAGCACAAAAATTATGATTTGAAAAAAATTTGATTTCATCTTTGAAACTCGGTTTTGGTTTGTTGAAAAAAGCGTTTTAGTGTTGGAGGGGTCAAAAACCCATTTCATCCTCTTTGCGGAAGAATGTTTTAAGTAAACAACCAAAACCTTTTTCTAGCTGCTGTCATCTCCCGGGCAATGATGCCCGAAAATCCGCACCCAAAACACCACCGATAAGTGAAATCTGAGGGGGGGGGGGGGCGCAGGTTTAAAAATCATAAAATGATAAACTTAAATTCGAGTGTTTAAATATTGTAAGTAATGTTTTAAATTCCAAATTAAATTTTTGTTAAGATTATAGAAACTGCACTTTTGTGGGGTTTGTAGGGGTTTTTCCATGAAACACGTTTTCTGAAAAAGATATAAAGAGCGGCAATTCCTGCCTGAACAGTTCCGCCTTTGGCTCCAGAGGAGCTTCATATCAATAGAAATTGGAATCCGAAGCAAAAAGCTCCGGAGGAGCGAAATGATAATTAACCATGTCGCAGCTTCGCAGCTCAAAAAATCGGCTGACCCTTGTTTCTATAGACGTTTCGCCGCTCTGCGTCTCGTACAAAAGCTTTTATTTGGGCGGGCAGTATTCTTCTGCAACAAACCCAGGCCTCAGTTTCAGATAGTCAATAAACCCCGTCCCTAATGCAGCTTTTGCCAATTGTTTGCTGGTGTATGGTGGTTTGGCCGGTTGATAGTATGGGTTCTTGATGGCAGTCGGCCAGTCGGCATTTGCAATGGCGGCTTTACCGATGGCCATAAAATCTGAACCCAGATGCAAGGCTTTTTCTGCATCGGTGGCTGTCCAGATTTCACCTGCAATCATCATCGGAGCATGAGTGGGCAAGCGTTCTCTAAAATATTCTATGATTGATTTTTCACTGGCCAGGTATTTTTCCGGCTTTTTGAATGCATCCCAGGGCGAAACCGAAATATAGTCTGCGCCATCGGTCACAAGTTGGTTTGCGAGATTTAAACTTTCGTCAAAATCAATGCCTTTGTAGGTGTATTTATCTTCGGGCGAAAGCCGAACGCCGACCAAAAAGGAAGCCGGCATTTTCGCTTTGATGTTTATTAAAATGGTTCGAATGAGCCTGTTTCGATTTTCAAAACTTCCGCCCCATGCATCTTGGCGCAGGTTGGTTTGCGAGCTTAAAAACTGATGCAACAAGTAGCCATGAGCACCATGAATTTCCACACCATCGAAACCTGCTTCATAGGCCATTTTGGCCGCACGTTCAAAATCCAGTATGGTTTGTTGAATGTCTGCTTCTGTTGCTTCACGCACTTCTACAGGCTGCTGCGAAAGTTGCATGGTATGTGCACTTGCACTCTAGGGTTGTTTTCCAGTTACTTCCAACGGACTTCTTGCTCCTCCATGAAAAATCTGCACGATGCCTAGACCTCCTTCGGCTTGAATGCCTTTGGCCAACCTGGCTAAACCTTTAAAATGGTTGGGATGGCTAATGCCCAATTCATTTTTCCATCCTTGTCCATCATGATTCACATAAGCGGCGCAAGTTACAATGATGCCAAAACCTGCTTTTGCCCTGCTCACCAGCCACTCATATTCATCTTGCCCCAATGTGCCGTCGGCATGGCTTTGGGTGTTGGTCATGGCGGCAAGCACCAAACGGTTTTTTGCCACTTTTCCTGAATGCGAAAATGTGTAAGGACTAAAAATTGACATTTAAAAAGTGGGTTACATCATGGTTTTATACAAAACTTCCCGTTTCAAGAATTTTGTTCAAAATCATTTCATTGTCATGGGGTTTTATTCCTTCACCCACATCAGAAATGACTGTGAGGGTAAGTCAACCTTATGGCCTTCTTCGCCGCCTTTCAGTGTAGCATATTTTCCCTTTTTGGCTTTTTTCAAATCGATCCCGTTTAGGTTGCCGACTAACTTCCAATTCCCCTTGGGCAAACTTACCCAATCGAAATGCCCTGGATTTTCGCTCACATTCATCAAAATCAGCACTTTATCGTTCACCCGGTAACCCAGCAATTGCGAATTGGCAGTGATATACCAATGGTAAAATCCTTCTGGGCAAGCTTCGGCCCTACGGAAAATTTTACCAACGGCTGAATTGCGAAAGGCCAGCAAATTTTTCCAAAAATCGAGCATGGAGCCGTAGTTGCAGTAGCTGTTTTTGTCGCTCTTTTTTTTGCCAACATTTTCCCAAATAAATTGATTGGCAAAGCGCAAGTTGTAGGAGTCTCGCTTGCCATGAAGGTAAATTTTGCCGGTTTTGGTTTCTTTCACCACTTCTTTCAATGGCCCCAAACCTTTGCTTCGCATCATTTCAGTTCCGCCATGCAGCACAATGGGTCCGGTGGAGGTAAACAGCAACACAGCTGCGAGTTTAAAGGCATTTTCGTCTACACCAAAGCGGCCATCCCAATCCTTTTGGGCAAACTGATCGGCCAATGCCCAATTGTCGTGAATGTCCAGGTATTTGATGCTTGAAATGGGCGAAACTTCATCTGTAGTTTTGGAAGAGAGGGCTTTCATCACGTTGGTTCGTTCTGCCCCATTCCCACCTGCAAATCCACGGTCGGTTGCCTTGTTTTCTGGGTTGGCCGTAGGACCTTTAAAGGCGTTTCGGGCGTCGTCGTTGAAAAAGCAAATGGGTGCATCTTTTTTGTACCAGCTCCAATCTGGATTGCTGCGCACCGCCGGATCTGTCGAGGCAATCCACGGTTCTCCATAGATGATGATGTTTGGCCCAACAGCTTCCCGAAGTGCTTTCAGTGTTTGTTTGTCGGTGAGTCCGCCCAAGTCAATCCGAAATCCATCTACACCAAATTCCTCAATCAGGTGTAGGCATTGGTCTATTATCCAGCGCTGGGTCATGGGTCGGTTTTCGGTTTTGGGCTCATTGCCATATTCGCCCATGATCTTGTTTTCTTTCGTGCTGCGGTAATAATACAGCGGGTCGATCCCTGCAAAATTGAACAAGAACTTGCGCCCGTCCATGTGCTCGGCAGTATGGTTGAACACTAAATCTACAATCACAGCCATGCCATCCATGTGAAACGTTTGCACCAAATCTCTAAACTGTTCACGCTGGGCACCTTTTTCTGTATCTTTTTTTCTGTAGCGGGTTTCAATGGCCATGGCGTGTGTGGTTCGGTAGCCCCACTGGTAGTTTTCCATATTTACACCCTGTTCTTTCATGTAAGGATCATTTTTGAAGGCCGCCTGCCATTCTTCGTTCGGGTAGTGCAGGTATTCTTGCACGGGCATCAGGTGCAAGGTGTTGAACCCAAGGGCTTTCAGGTAATCGTAACCAATGGGTTGGCCCAAACTGTTTTTCAATCCTGAAACCGTCATGGCCGAAATGGTGCCTTTTAAATTGGCGTCCACAGGCAGCAAATCGGTAAAATCCTGCACGTGCACTTCGTAGGCTACCACATTTTCAAGGGCAGGAATACCTTTTTTCAAAGCAGCTCCAGGCTTGGTTTTTTGCCACACCCTGCATTTGCCAAAACTGTCGTCCGAAACCCGGGCATAGGGGTCGCCAATGTGTTTGCCGGTTTGCTCGAAAAAGCCATTTCCCGGATCGTCGAAACCATGCACGGTGTAGTCGTACCACACTTTGTCCAGGTTTTCGGGAAAGTTTATTTCCCAAACGCCCTGCGTATCTTTGGTAAGTTCATAGTCTGCAAATGCGTCTTTGTCCACATCTTTGCGGTAGAGGTAAAGTTTTACTTTGGTTGCCCTTGGTGCAAAAAGTCTGAACCAAGTACTTTTTCCATCGGGCGAAATGTTGGCGCCCAGTTCTTTTTCGGAATATAAGGTGCTGAACCATGCATCGAAGTTTACCAGCGTTTTCAGGTCAAGCCCCGGAATTTCAAGCTCATACACCCGCCTGATGTCCAGCGTTTTGGCAGGAACAAGCAAAGTTTTAGCACCAGTATTGGGCATCACCGCTTGTAGGGGAATATTTTCGCCGGTAGCAGCCAGCGAAAGTTTGTATGCCTCTTTACTCATTGGTCGCTCTACACCATGACCGCTCACTGTGGCCCAGATGTTTCCGTTTTGCAAAATAGTAGCTTCCAGATTGGGGGCTTGCAATCCTTTCATATACACCAGATTTCCGCCGCTAATATTGGGGCTTTGGGCGGGCGGATCAAGCCAAAGGCCATTGTCGATGCGAAATTTAAACTCAGAGGCTATTGAAATGACAGAAAATTTTGGATTGAGTACAAAAGCAGACCAGTAGTTTCCGTTTTGCTTGAGGTTCCATTGGGCTTGGTCCATGCCTGTGTCCCAGTTTCTGAATGAGCCTGTTACCAACACCCGGGAAGGCGTTTTTTCATACAACTTCTGATCGAAAATAAACCATGTTGTATCTTTTCGTTGGGCGTAGCCTTGGGCTCGATCTGATTCTGTAAAAGTTTGCCCGAAACAAAACCGGGTGGATGAAAGCAACAAAATGGCCATCCATGTTGCGATTGATTTTTGCATGGTCTATGTGGTAGTTGGCGCAAAGAAAATAAATACCACTCCATTGCTTAAAATGAATTTGAAATTGAGGGAAATAAAAAGGCCTGGTGTTTTCGTTTCAAGCTTTAAAACCAATAGTATCTCAGTTCCTTTTTGTCCTATTTTGATGTTGGGAGGAATCTGTTGGAATCTGAATTGAATTTGAGGCAAGCAAATCGGTGGTGGAGCTCCTTGCTCGGCAAAGGCAAACGTGTTTCACGACTCTGTTTTGATGGACTGATTTACCAAACATGGCGCCAGGTAATGTAAAAACGAGCAGTGTGAGAAGGCAAATCCGATGTTTAATAAACTCCTGTAGAGACTCGGGATTCTTGTCATGTTTTTAGCGTTGGGCTACTCGATTAGTGGCAGGCGTTCTTGTCCACCGTTTCATTAAATCCCGATCTATTTTGTTTTTTAAGGTCATTGACTTTGTCAGTTTTAATAGTTCTTTAGTATCCCATATTTCTCTACATCCTCTACAACCCTGATTTCTTAGCTTAATTCACCCACCTGGACACTAAGTCCAGGTTTTTGTCCAGGGGCTAAATTAAAAGCATCTTTTTTACTTTTATCCTGGCCACTATGTCAAACAAATTGTCCAACCTATCTATCTTATTCATTCACAACATATTTGTAATTAAGAGAATTAGCATCTTCCCCATTATCACGAATTAAACCAGGTTCTTTTATAGCAGCAAGATGTCTTTGAGCATTGTTATACCCAATGTTAAATTGATCTGAATATTTACTTGTGCTTGCTTCCTGAGCTGTTTTCGGCCATACGTAACCTTTTAATTGGGCATATTTAAGCTTTGGCAGATTGGGATTGTTAGATAGATTTTTAACGGCTTCAATGCTCCTTGGAAATGTCAAGACCATATTCGGGCTTCATAAGAAACCAAAGGCAAATTATGCTTCTCGAACAAGTCTTTAATGGTTTGAAAACTGAGCCCCCTTAGCAATGTAAACTCTGCGTGGTCACCGTGACGAAGCTCCCCTCTAAATGCTGTATCTTCTGTGCATCAGTTTTAATTATTACTGCACCCACTTTAGAACTCACTTTGTCCTTTCTTGGCTTTTGGATGGATTTATTCATCACCTGAATAGCAATCTCCATATAGTGTCTTGCGTTCAATGTTATATCATTTTTCTTCTTTGACAGCGTTTATTTGTAATTCAATCCCAAAGAGAATCACAGTCGATAAAATCTAAAGAAATACTTTTTTTAGATTTTATTTCAAGGGCTTATGTTAGTCTCTAATTGCACCGTCTATAATTACGCTTACCACCATCAAACTCCCGATAACAGGACGGTTGTGAAAAAAACCCTCCCAATCTGGCTTCAAAAATTTTGCTGTCAGACGGGTTAAAATGCCTATTTCTTTGCCCTAATCTTTGGCCCCACTGACTTTGGTATGTGCCGATGCAAGAAAAGTATATCAACTTTTACCTCGCTGTGTTTCTTTCGTCTACGGCTGGTAGCAGAGCTCATGATACTTAACCGAAAATGAACATTGAGAACAGGTGGGAATTTAGTGGGAGCGTATCAGGCATTTGATTCTTTACATCGAGTCGCACTTTTACCCTACCTTTGCCCTGCATGAAAACAAAAGGAATTGTCAAAAACAAAGTCAACATTGTAACCCTTGGTTGCTCCAAAAATCTGGTCGATTCTGAAAACCTGTTTACTCAGTTGAAAGGCAATCATTTCAATGTAGAGCACGAGTCGAAAAAAGACGATGCCGGCATTATAATCATCAACACCTGCGGGTTTATCGACAACGCCAAGCAAGAAAGCATTGACACCATTTTGCGCTATGTAGATGCCAAAGAGCAAGGCATGGTCGACAAAGTGTATGTGACGGGCTGCCTTTCGCAACGCTACAAAGATGACCTGGAAAAGGAAATTCCCATGGTCGATGCTTGGTTTGGCACTTCGGAATTGCCGAGGTTGCTCAAAACCCTTAAAGCCGACTACAAACACGAGTTGGTGGGCGAACGCTTGCTCACCACGCCTGCGCATTATGCCTACCTGAAAATTGCAGAAGGCTGCGACCGGCCTTGTTCTTTTTGCGCCATTCCCATCATGCGGGGAAAACATGTGAGTGTACCCGAAGAATTGCTGGTGCAACAGGCCAAAAACATGGCAGCCAAAGGCACCAAAGAGTTAATTCTCATTGCCCAGGATTTAACCTATTATGGCCTTGATTTGACCAAAAAACGCAGCCTCTATCAATTGCTGCACAAACTGGCCGATGTGGAAGGCATAGAATGGATTAGGTTGCAGTATGCCTATCCGGCTGGTTTTCCGCCCGAAATTCTGGATGCCATGCAGGAGCGCCCCAACATTTGCAACTACCTCGATATGCCGCTGCAACATGGTTCTACATCCATGCTCAAACGGATGCGCCGTGGCATAAGCCGGGAAAAAACCGAAGGGCTAATTCACTCCATTCGGGAAAAAGTACCCGGAATAGCCCTCAGAACCACGCTGATAGCTGGCCACCCAGGCGAAACTGAAGCTGAATTTGAAGAAATGGTAAGCTTTGTAGAAAACATGCGGTTCGACAGGTTGGGCATTTTCACCTACAGCCACGAAGACCAAACCCACGCCTTTAGCATGGACGACAATGTGCCCGAAGAAGTGAAGCAAGAGCGCATGGAAACAGTAATGGAAATTCAGCAGCACATCAGTTGGGAACTGAACCAGGCCAAAGTGGGCAAAACGTTTAAGGTGCTTTTCGATAGGAAAGAAGGCGGTTATTTCATCGGGCGAACTGAGTATGACTCTCCGGAAGTAGACAATGAAGTGCTGGTGTCGGCCGAAAACACCTATGTTCGAATAGGAGATTTTGCCCACGTTAAAATTGCCCGAGCCGAAGAATTTGATTTGTTTGGGGAGGTTGTTTGAAAAACGCAAATTTGTTTAAACGACATCTGAATTAGAATTTAGAGCAAAGAAAATTAGTTTTCGTTCAGGAGTTTCTATTTGTCAATAACGAATCCACTGTCACTCGCTTAAAAGAAGTTTTCAAGAAAACCAATGGTTAATGTTGATTTTGAAACTATGTCTTTTGAGCAATTTGTAGCTGATATCGACAAATCAATGGCAGATTCTGAGAATGATAAAGTTATCTCTGTTTAAGAACTTGAAAAGAAAATTAAGACTTGGAAGTAAGCGTTTTTTGGACTGAATTTGCCAAAAATAAACTCCATGAATTTTTTGGATATTTTAAAGAAAGAGCCAGTCAGCGCATAGAGCTGAGTATTTGATCTATGGAATACTTAACAGTACTAAAAATTTGTCCGTACTTCCGCAAGTCTAAGCGCTCGAGCCTTAATTAAAAAATCGAAGTCAAACGTTTAGCATTCTGATATACAGAAAGCAAAAGATCCGATGTTATTTCAACAAGCAGAAAAATAGAGTTGACATTGTTCACGTGTTAGATTCCATGCAAAACCAAAACAAACTAAAGCCTTTCAGCCTTTAGTAATCTTGATTCACAATGTGCATTTTCTTGCACCTCTCTCCCAAAACTGCCACCTTGCGGCAAAACTTAACCCAATGAAAAAGTTGTTCAATCCCTGGCACGATGTTTCGCCGGGACAGGAAGCCCCCGTTTTTGTAAATGGAATTGTAGAAATTCCGAAAGGTAGCCGTGCAAAGTATGAGCTGGACAAAGAAAGCGGCCTGCTCATGCTCGATAGGGTGCTTTTCAGTTCAGTGTATTACCCGGCTAACTATGGTTTTATTCCCAAAACCTACTGCGACGATAAAGATCCGCTCGACATCCTGGTGCTGAGCCAGGTAGAAATGGTGCCCCTGTGTTTGGTGAAAGCGAAAGTAATAGGCGTGATGCGCATGCTAGATCAAGGCGAAGCCGACGATAAAATAATAGCCGTGGCGGCTGGAGACCCCAGCGTGAACCACATCAACGAGATTTATCAACTGCCACAATACTACATTTCAGAAATGCGCAGCTTCTTCGAAGACTACAAAAAGCTGGAAAACAAACAGGTAGTGGTAGAAGATTTTCTGGGCAAGGAAATGGCCCATCGCATTATTATGGAAGGCTTCGAACTGTACAACACCACCTTTCCCAATCAGGAATAGCCGTTCAAATAAAATAACTGGCTTCCGTCAAGGTTAAATAACCTATTGCCCTTTAAACCAAGTGGTTTCTATGAGTTCTAAACGTATTTTTCTTCTTCTCGGTGTGGTGGCTCTCCTTTCTATAGCTGCCTATTTTATCATCAAACCTGGAGATACAAGTTCAGCCTTGGTGACACCCGTTCGGGAAGGAGATTTTTTGGTTAAAGTGTCTACCACAGGCGAAATAAAAGCCAAAAACCAAACAGACATCAATGCACCGGCTGCCGAAATGCGGGAGGCACAATTATACAATGGCACCAAAATCCAAGATTTGGTGGCCGAAGGAACCGTGGTTAAAGAAGGTCAATTTGTGGCTTCGCTCGACAAATCACCCCTGATGACCAAGCTCCAGGAAGCCTCGGTTGATGTAGACAAACGCATGTCTGAGTTGCTGCAAACCAAACTCGACACAGCCTTAACCCTTCGTGATGCCAGAGACGAAATGCTGAACTTAAAATCTGCTGCCGAAGAAGCCAAACTGGAGTTGGAGCAATCGAAATTTGAAGCACCAGCCGTGCAACGTCAGAAAGACCTGGCACTGGAAAGGGCACACAGAACTTACCACCAAAAAATTGAAAATTATCAGACCAAGGTGGCCCAAGCCGTAACCAAGGTAGCCATCATGAATGCTGACCTGAAAAAAGCGCAGGGGGCATTGGATAAAATAACCTCACTCATGGACAAAATGACCATCAGCGCACCCAAGGAAGGGATGGTGATTTATGTGAAAGACTGGAGTGGCAAAAAAAGAACAGTGAACAGCATGGTTTCGCCTTGGGAACCTAAAGTAGCTACACTGCCAGATTTGCGAGATATGCAAGTGGTTACTTATGTAAATGAAGTAGACATCAGAAAAGTGCAGGTTGCTCAGGAAGTTTCAATAACCCTGGATTCTGATCCTGGAAAAAAACTAAAAGGTGTAGTCATGCAAGTGGCCAATATTGGCGAGCAGCGACCCAATCAGGATTCAAAGGTTTTTGAAGTGGTGATTGATGTGTTGACCAAAGATTCTACCCTGAGGCCATCTATGACCACCGGAAATCACATCATTGTAGAAACGTATAAAAACACATTATTCGTGCCACTCGAAGCCATAAATAATGAAAAATCATATAGTTATGTGTGGAAGAAATCAGGCGTTTCATATACAAAACAAGAGGTGCTCATTGGTGCAACCAACGACCAATCGGCATTGGTATATGCTGGTTTAGCTAAGGACGATGAAGTATATATTACCACACCAAAAGATACGGCAGGAGTTAAAATAACAAAACTTGAAAACAAACCCGCAAAGCCAAAGCCATTCATAGACCAAAACTTGAAGTTGAAGCTCAAACAACATATAGATACCGCAAAACCTGCTGGAAAAGAAGAAAATGGTGAGGATGGTATCATTATTTTCTAATCTTTGAATTCATGCTCATTCAACGATTTTTTTTCAATTTCCTCATTGGCACTGAAGCCCTGCTCACCAACCGTTTCAGGGCTCTGCTCACTTCTTTGGGCATCATATTTGGCGTGGCCGCTGTAATTGCCATGTTGGCCATTGGCAATGGAGCCGAAAAAGAAATTCTGGAACAGATTAAGCAAGTTGGTTCCAACAACATCATCATCAAAGCCAAAGTAAAAGAGGAAAAAGATGAGGGCGAAGCAAAACAAGACAACCAAAAAACAGAACGTCAAAAGTTTTCTCCCGGCCTCACACTCGCCGATGCAGAAAACATTGCGGCAACCATCCCGGCCGTTCGCTTCATTAGCCCCGAAATAGAAAAAGAAGCGACATTTTTTGCCAATGGTAAAAAATTGAATGGGCGTTTGTTGGGTGTAAACAACCACTATTTCGAAACCAACAACCTCAACATCGTTTATGGTAAAAACTTCACTTCTATACAGTTAGGTTATGCCGATGCAGTTTGTATCATTGGAAAAACAGTTCAAAACCAACTTTTTGCAGGCCAAGAAGCAATCGGAAAACCCATCAAATGCGGCAATGTGTGGCTCACGGTGGTAGGTGTGCTCGAAAACAGAAATATAGCCGGAGAAGCCACGAAAAAGCTTTCTATCCGCAATGTGAACAACGAAGTGTATGTTCCGGTAAACACCATGTTGCTTCGGTATATAAACAGGGCAAATGTGACCATTGCCGACATAAAACGAGCCAATGAAGGCGGTGGGGACGAGGACGAAGGTGGATCTTCAGATAAACCTAAGGTGAAAAAAAACTACCATCAGATCGACCGGCTTGTGGTGAGCGTGCAGGAATCTGGTTTAATTCAACCAACAGTGGAAGCATTGTCAAAACTGCTCAAACGCAGGCACTATGATGTGGATGACTATGAAATTGTGGTGCCCGAACTGTTGCTGAAACAAGAACAGCGCACCAAGCAATTGTTCAACATCGTGTTGGCTATCATTGCCGGCATCTCTCTGTTGGTGGGTGGCATTGGCATCATGAACATCATGCTGGCATCGGTATTGGAGCGAATCAAGGAAATTGGATTGCGCCTGTCATTGGGTGCCCGCAAGTCCGACATTGTACTTCAGTTTATGTCAGAAGCCGTAACCATAAGTCTTAGTGGGGGAATTTTAGGCATTGTTCTCGGCGTTTCGGCCAGTTATATCATTGAGTTTGTGGCAAAAATTACCACCATCATTTCCCCGCTTTCCGTGTTGGTATCTTTCATTGTATCCGTTTCGGTTGGTCTCATTTTCGGTATTTATCCTGCCAGAAAAGCCGCCGAGCAAAACCCTATCGAGTCGTTAAGGTATGAATAGAATGTTGTGGCAATTTTTAGGGCTACTTTCACTTGCAGCGCAGGCTCAAACAGGTCTTTCGTTGCCAGAAGCCATCAGCCTGGCCAAGGCAAATAGTCCTCTTGCCCGCCAGATAACCGCCAACTTTAAATCTACGCAATGGAGCTACAAGGCAGGCGACGCCCTTCGTCGGCCTCAAATTTCGCTGGATGGTTCAATTCCCGGTTACTCAAGGCGAATCGACCGGGTAGTGCAGCCCGATGGTTCGTTTTTATTCAGACCGGTGCAGCAAGCATATTCTTATGCTAATCTGGGCATTCAGCAAAATATCATTGCAACCGGGGGCAATATTTCTATGAACACAGGGCTAAACCGGCAGGATATTTTTGGAACGGAATTCAACAATCAGTTTTGGCAAGGTTCGCCTATTTTCTTTAGCCTGAACCAGCCTTTGTTCCGCTTCAACAGGCTCAAATTTGAATGGAAGCAACGACAACTTCAACTTTCGCAAGCTACACGACAGCAGCTCGAAAGTCTGGAAGAACTGAGCATCACCACCACATTTCGTTTTTTCAACCTTCACCTGGCTTTGTTGCAACAGTCGAATGCCGAACTGAATTTGGCCATAAACGACACCACTTTTAAAATTGCGAAAGGTAGATATGGCTTAGGTAAAATTGCAGAAAATGAACTGCTGCAAGTCGAATTGAGCTACACCAATGCCAGAAATCAAGTTGAACTCCAAAAGCTCAACATTCTGGTGGCCGAAAAAGAATTGCAGCAGCTAACAGGACCTGTTGGTAGAGGCACAGGTTTTCGTCTCGTTTCTCCTTTATCAGTTCCAATACTCGATCCTGACCCAGACATGGCCATTGCCGAGGCAAAAGCCAATCGAAGCGATTATATTGGGTTTCAGATCGATGAAAATGAAGCCAAGAGAAACCTGAAAGAAGCCACATTGAACCGAAAACCGCAAGCGGACTTGTCTATGAGTTATGGCTTGAATCAAACAGGAAATACCTTGAATCAAGCGTACCAAAATCCTTTAAGTGCCCAATATGGTACCATTGGCTTTAATTTGCCTATTGCCAATTTTGGAAAAAACCGTGCCGAGCAAAAAGCCGCAGAGTATGCGCTTGAGGCCAGAAAATGGCAGATTGAACAGAACCGCAACAACCTGGAAATAGAAGTGTACAATAGCGTACTTCAGCTGAAACAGCTGAAAACCAGCTTGGTAATTTCTGCCAAAGCCGATACCATAGCACAGAAAAGATATGAGGTAACTAAAAATCGCTACCTGATTGGCACTGTCGATATCACCAATTTGCTTATTGCCCAAAACGAAAAAGATCAGGCATTGCTCACCTACATCAACACCTTGCGAGACTATTGGGTGGCTTATTTCCGATTGCGCCGCCTCACGCTGTTTGACTTTGAAAATCAGCGAAGAATTGAGCCTGAAGCACTATAAGCTTGTTTCCTTGTTCTTGGTTACCACACAAATAGCTGCTCGTTGAGTAGTTCAAGTGCTTTTTGCTTGTCTGCCGTTGAAATCAGTAAGGAAATATTGTGCCTACTTCCGCCAAAACTCACCATGCGCACAGATACGTTTTCGAGCGCATGAAAGGTTTTTTGCATGACCTGTTGACCTACAGATTCAATGTTGCCAACAATGCTAACAATGGTTTGATCATGATCAACTTCAACAGTCCCAACTTGTTCCAGGTCCTTCACAATAGATTTGAGGTTGGCCGTGTTGTCTATACTCAACGAAACGGCCACTTCAGATGTCGTAATTACATCTACTGGAGTCTTGTGCGATTCAAATACTTCGAACACGGTTTTCAAAAATCCGTAGGCAAGCAACATTCTCCCTGACTCAATTCTCACCACAGTGATGCCATCTTTGGCAGCAAGGGCTTTTACTCCCGGGATCGAAACTTTATTGGTAATGAGCGTTCCTTTGGCTTCCGGGTTCAGGGTGTTTAGCAAGCGTACCGGAATGCTATGTTTTCGGGCAGGCAATACACTAGATGGGTGAAGAATTTTAGCACCGAAATAAGCCAGCTCGGCAGCTTCGTCGAACGAAAGTTCTGGCACAGGCACCGTTCTTTTCACAATCCTGGGGTCGTTGTTGTGCATGCCGTCTATATCGGTCCAGATTTGTATTTCCTCACTTTGAAGTGCCGCCCCAATCAGCGAGGCCGAATAATCGCTGCCACCTCGTTTCAAATTATCAATTTCTCCTTTGTCGTTTTTGCAAATGTAGCCTTGGGTAATATAGATGGCTTTCTCACCAGCTTTACCGATTTGCTCTTTCAACCCTACGGCTATTAAAGCCTCTGCTGGTTCGCCGTAAGCATCGGTTTTCATAAATTCAAGTGCAGGCAATAATGCAGCATCGGTACCGCACTCCTGCAGGTAGGCAAAAAACATTTTGGTAGATAACAGTTCACCTTGAGCCAGCATTACCTTTTCCTTGATGGGCGAAAAATGCGTATTGATCACACTGGAAATGACCTTAAAATGTTCTTCAATCACTTTTTCACCTTCGGCCAAGCCTTTCGCACTGGCGTAAAGCGAAGTAGCAAATACCAGGTAGAGATCTTTCATTTGCTGCGAAATGGCAAGGGCTTCATTTTGCTTGCCAGCCATGAGTCGCTCGTTCATCGCTACCAGCATATTGGTGGTGCCCGACAAAGCAGACAAAACCACCATAACGGGGGTTTCCTTTTCAATAAGCCTGGCTACCTCTTTCATTCGTTCAGGTTTTCCTACCGAGGTTCCGCCAAATTTCAATACTTTCATGGATGGGTTGTTGCAAAAAAGACCGCAAAAATGGTTTCAAAATTTCATTTACACGAAATTGTTTTCCCATCTGGTATTTTCTGAGCTTTGCAGCGGTTTCAAACCTTGAGCTTTGCAGGTTTGTTTGTGCTTAGCCAAGGGCAACTGTTATTTTAATTTTTTAATGAAAACCCATTTTCAGCTCCTTTTTTTCAGTCTTTTTGGAGCAATCATTTCCATACAGGCTTGCAAACCTGAAAACGCCAATCAACTCAATATTGATGTTGAAGTCCAATTGGTTGTCGACCAAAATCAAGCTGATTCTGAATTCGACGATGTGGTTTCTATGGCCACCGAAATCATGTCTCGGTTCGATTCTACCTTAAATTCGGACAAAGACACCGTTTTGGAATATGACAATTGCCTGGCCATAAACCTCACCAAAGCGGAAAAGAAAATTTCGCTTGACTTTGGCATGGCCGGCTGCGTTGGGCAAGATGGGCGGACTAGAAAAGGGAAAATTATTCATAATTACACAGGCCGGTTGTTTTTGCCAGGAAGCATAGTTTACACAGCTTTCGAAAACTATGAAGTGAAACGAAATGGCAGCCAGGTATTTTTGAAAATAGACAACAATTCAACATTGAGACAAGAAACCGTTTCGGTACAAGGCGGGCAAATCAATTTTTCCCGAACCATGAATGCCCGGTTAAACTTTGTGGATGGCAGCGCATTTACATGGCAAGGTTTACGGAATATTTCCTGGGAATATGGACCAAATCTGCTTAACCGCTTCGACGATACCTGGACGGTTGACACTACTTCAACTTCAACAGGAACTAATCGACGTGGAACGCCATTTTCTGTGAAACTCAAAAATCCTCTTATTAACCTTGGTCTTTGTATGAGCCAAGGTATTCACAAACCTGTAAGTGGAAAACTGGATATCGTTTCCACCAATATTGTAAGGAGCATAAATTATGGTGAGGGCACATGCAACAACATGGCAAACCTGACTGTCAATGGCGTTCAAAGAACCATTTTACTGCCTTAATATGCTCGTTTGTTATTCCGTTATGGGTTGTCGATTTTTGCGCACTCGTAAGGAAGTTTTTTTCCTGACTCACATCGTTAACTCCGGTTTTTGATTGAAAATATTTAATGCCTTCGATCAGCATTTCACCACCATTACTGCGGTTTTGGTGGGTATCGTTTCTTTGGCACTCATTTTACCAGTGTTTGCGCTTTGTTGGTACAACCAGCCATTGGTTGAAGATTTTCCGATTGCCCGGCAGATCTTGCAGCACTACCTTGTAAGAAGCTTTGTTGAATTTAGGTTTCAGGAAGAAAGCAGCAGGTATTTCAGCAATTTGCTGTTGTTTTTTCTCAACCCGCTTGCTATAGGAAAATCATACATGAATTGGTTCCTGCCATTCGCTTCGCTCACAGGCTTCACACTTGCACTCTTGTTTTTGCTCAATCGGCTGCTTGGCCCTTCCAAACATGTTTTCTTGCCCTATTTGCTCAGTTGGCTGGGTTTGGCTGTTTATCTCAATGGTCTTCCTGATTTAGCCTCAGCTTTTTTCTATTCAACCAAGTCCATTACTTTTCATTTGCCGCTCATTTTGCTGCTCTTGGTCATAGGCCTCATGCTCACCATGTTAAGATATAGGCTCCGCAATCCTGTTCTCAACATCTTAAGATTCTTGGTAGCTTCGACCCTTATTTTTTGTATATGTGGAAGCAACGAATACATAGCTATACTTGTGATGTTCATGCTTTCAATGACATTGTTTGTTCGATTTTTTCTCTTTTTCAGGCTAGATGGACAACTGCTGCTTTACCTTATTGCAGGTAGCCTTGGCATGGTTCTTCTTTTACTTTCACCCATCACCTTTGATAAACTGCAGGTTACAGAATCTTATCCTTACACCTGGGATGTTGTATGGACTGCGGGTAAAATCGGTTTGAGAAGATGGGTAGTTTGGAGCCTCAATTCAGGCATGTTGCTGCTTATGTTTGTTTCGTTTCAAGCAGGACTTAAGGCTAATTTCCCCGGAGGTTTAGGGCGTTTGCACCCCATTTGGCTGTTTTTAGGCTTGTTGATCTTGATTTGGGTTGCCTCGCTTCCATACTATTTTGGGATTAATTTAAAGGCTTGGGAAGTGGAAAACACCAAGTACTTTTTGTTTTTTATCGGAACCATTTTAATTTTTTTTCAGGCTGGATTTTACTATCAGAAGAGGTTAAGTTTAATTGGTTATCCAGGCTGGTTACTGACTTTTGTTTTGGTCTCTGCAGCAGGATTTGTGTTTAGTGCGCTTAGATATAGCAATGTGGGAATTGCTTACAAAGACTGGCTTTCAGGAACCGCAAAAAACTTCAAGTCAGAAATAAGTGAATTGGATAAAAAAACGAATTATCAAAGTCAGGTTTTGAAGTTAAAAGTACCTGATAGCTTTGTGCCTTCACCTTTTCCAGTTGGTTTTGAAGTAAAACTAGCAGAAGAGTTAACCATTTTTTACCATAGACCAATCACCATTCAAACAATCGAAACAAAATGAAAAATCTAACCATCGGAACTCGTGTACAGCATAGTGGTTTTGGCGAAGGAGTTGTAGCTGTGATTCTTTCAGATAAATATAAAATTGTGTTTCCGGGGAAGGGAGCTGTGGATGTATTTAAAGACTTTCAAGGACTTGAAGTGCTCGAAATTTTCGACCAGCCCATTGAAGAAGAGCCCAAAGTTGACCCTTATGATCTTGAGTACCACCTCGAACGTATCTTATCAAAATGGCTTGATCCATCCGACAAGGTGTTTTTAGGCGAAAAATGGTCGGGAGGAGACCTTATTTTACAGCCGGCCAACAAAGACCTGAAACCAAAAGAAATCCCTATTGAAGGATTTTTTCACAAAATTGTGATGTTGCGGGACCGACTCAGGGTGTTGGAGCAAAAAATAAATGCCCACCCGAAACTCAGCGATGCCGAGAAAGTAGATATGCAGCAATACATCACCAGGATTTATGGCAGCCTTACCACATTCAATGTTCTTTTCCGCTATTCAAGCGATTACTTCGTTGGCGAAAAATCTGACAAGTAGTTTCAGGTTACAGCAGTTTTTGAGCCAATAATAGCCACACTTTGTCAGAAGCTATGAAAACCTGACTTATGCAATACCATTCTTTAAGGCAAAGATAACCAAACCTGTTGTCGATTTGGCATCTATTTTTTCCATCACTGTTCTCCTATAATACTCCAATGTGCGCCTGCTCACCTCGAAATGGCTGGCTATTTCATCGGTGGTTTTTTCTTGGCAGAGCATCTTCAGGTACAAAATTTCTTTCTCAGAGAGTTCTTCTACAATGTTGCCATACTTTGCCTGAAGCCCGTCTTTCATAATCATTTGAATAGGCTCCGGCCAATAAAATCCTTCAGAACGAACCCTTTGAATGGCATGCACAATATCTGAGTCATTCATATCTTTCAACAAATAGGCAGCCACATCGCATTTCATAATTGGAATAACCACGCTGGGTTCATTGTGCATAGAAAGCACAATCAACTTGCTGTCAGGATATGTTTCTTTGATTTTTCGCACAAGCGCCTCCCCGTCTAAGCCAGGCGGCATGCTTAAGTCGGTGATGATGATTTCCGGCATCTCAAGAGCCAGATTGCTCAATAGCTGTATGCCATTTCGGGAAGTGTGTAAAATAGTGAATTTTCCGGACTCATCTAAAATCCGCTTCAAACCACTAAGAAAAAGCTGATGATCATCTGCTAATGCAATGGTAATCAGGCTATTGTCGTATCCCATATCATTGTTTCAAAGTGAATTTCACCAATGAAGATTTTTTCAAAATTGCGCAAATTACCAGTACGTAACTAGTAAAACTACTAAAGTCATACCAAAACCATGTCTCACCTTTGCGATGTCCTTATAAGGTAGTCAAATCATCTTATACTGGTAAGTTAATCATGCTTATAAACTCTGAGCAGTTTATTGTATCATATATTATTAATAGGCCTTTGCAAAGAGGACTCTGATATTAGAACTTTTCCCCGTTCTAATGCAGGGTCCTTCTTTTTGATCCCGGTCTAAAGGAATACAGCGTATGGTTGCCTTGGTTTCTTCTTTAATTTTTAGTTCTGTTTCTGTTGTTCCATCCCAATTGGCCAATACGAACCCACCTTTATTGTCCAGCACGTGTTTGAATTCTTCATAAGTGCTAACCTCGGTAGTTTTTGATGCTCTGAAAGCCGATGCTTTGTTGTAAATATTGGCCTGAATATTTTCTAACAGATCAGGAATTTGAGAAGCCAGTTCATCCAAAGGTAAAATCGACTTTTCACGTGTATCACGTCTGGCAACCTCTGCAGTTTTATTTTCTAAATCTCGTGGACCTATAGCAATGCGAACCGGCACACCTTTTAGTTCATATTCTGCAAATTTCCAACCAGGTGTTTGTGAATCTCTATCATCTACCTTCACGCTTACTCCCAATTTTCTTAAATCTCGTGCTACTTGTTGGCAGGCTTCAGTCAATGGTTCAACAGTGGCATCTCCTTTAAATATAGGCACGATCACCACTTGCCAAGGAGCAAGTTTTGGAGGCAATACCAAACCCTGATCGTCGGAATGTGCCATAATCAAGGCTCCCATCAGTCGGGTACTCACACCCCAGGAAGTACCCCAAACATAGTCCAGTTGTCCTTCCTTGTTGGCAAATTTTACATCGAAAGCTTTTGCAAAATTCTGACCCAGAAAATGACTAGTTCCAGCTTGCAATGCTTTTCCATCTTGCATGAGTGCTTCAATACAATAGGTTTCTTCGGCACCTGCAAATCGCTCGTTGGCTGTTTTCATACCTTTGATGACAGGCAACGCCATGTAATTTTCAGCAAACTCAGCATACACATCCAGCATTTGCAGCGTTTCTGCTTCGGCTTCTTTTTTTGTGGCATGTGCCGTATGGCCTTCTTGCCAGAGAAATTCTGCTGTTCTTAAAAAGAGACGGGTGCGCATTTCCCAGCGTACCACATTGGCCCACTGGTTTATCAACAAGGGCAAATCACGGTAACTTTGAATCCAGCGGGAATAGGAATCCCAAATTATGGTTTCAGAAGTTGGCCGGATGATCAACTCTTCTTCGAGTTTGGCATCGGGATCTACAATAACCCCCCCTGTTTCAGAGTTTTTCAACCTGTAATGGGTTACAACTGCACACTCTTTGGCAAAACCGTCAACATGGCTGGCTTCCTTACTAAAAAAGGATTTGGGAATGAGTAATGGAAAATAAGCGTTTACATGGCCGGTTTGCTTAAACATACCATCCAGCGTCTGCTGCATTTTCTCCCAAATGGCAAATCCATAAGGTTTTATTACCATACAACCACGTACGGCAGCATTTTCGGCCAAATCTGCCTTTTTCACCAATTCATTGTACCATGCCGAATAATCATCTTCTCGCTTTGGAAGTCCTTTGCTCATTATTTTTTAATTAAATATTAACCAGTTGACTAAATTTGGGTACGAATTTTGTTTAAATTTCGTCTGAAAACAATTTTCGACCGAACCTAAACTAATCGTTTGATGTTTCACTGACTGGTAATCAGTCAAAAAAAAATAAAGCCATGAAAACTAACCGCACCAAATTCAATGCCTTCACAGCACTTTTTGTGCTTGTGGGCATGTTTCTCGCTTCCTGCCAATCGGCAAAAGTGGCTTCCACTGAAAGCGATGATTTGTATTTTAATTCACAAGACAGGCTGCGTGTAAAATATGCTAGCGATGTAGCTGTGGCCTCGAACCGCACCGGCAACAATGGCAGTCTCAATTATTACGATCAGGCAACAAAAAATAGTAGCCAAACTGAAGAGGCAGCAACACCAGCTCCTCAGGCCAACGAAGCCGCCGATTATTACAATCCTTCTTATCAAATGTCGGCACCCATGGTTAACGGTACTAACAGGCAATCTGCTTCCAGTGGGGGAGATACGTATGTTACCAACAATTACAATGATAGCTGGAGCCGTCAGTCTTATCCAGGTTGGGGATTTCAACCTGCTTTAGGCTTTGCTACCTTCTCACCTTGGGGTTGGGGTTACAATCCCTGGTTTGGTTCTCGCTTCGGTGGTGGATGGGGAAGACCTGGTTTAAACATTGGCATAGGCTTTGGTATGCCTATGGGTATGGGAGGCTTTGGCTGGGGCATGCCCGGCATGGGTATGGGCATGGGCATGGGAGGCTTTGGCTGGGGCATGCTCGGAATGGGTATGGGTATGGGGGGCTTTGGCTGGGGTATGCCTGGTATGGGTATGGGCTTTGGTTGCGATCCATTCTGGGGAATGGGAATGGGCATGGGTTACGGCTGGGGCATGGGCAATGGCATGGGCATGGGCATGAATGGTTGGGGCTATGATCCTTTCTTTAACCCTTACTTTCAAAATGGCAATGGTTGGGGTGGCAACAACAATACAACCAGTACAGCAAATCCGAACCGGAATACGACTGTTGTAGGCCCCCGAGGCCGAATGGGTAATAACAGTGTATCAGGCGTGTCTTCTGTTGGAAACTCAAGGAACAGCCCAATGCCTCCTCGTCAGCAGTTGGTGACAGGTGGCGGAAGCACATCACCTCGGGCCGAAGGTGGTGGTAGAATTCCAGCTACATCAAGACCCCCAAGCCGTAGCGAAGTAAATACTTCAAACTATTCCTTCACTGAAACAACTGTGCCTTCAAGAAGTAACAGAGAAACCATAGGCAACACAGGCCTTGGTGGAAGAGAATCACTGAAAACCGATGTGCCAAAGCAATATGAAAGCGGCACAACGCCTTCTTCATATTCCAATACCAGGCCTGTAAGAGATATGGCTACTCCCAATCCCCGAAGAAGTGAGGCTGGCAATTCTGGTTATTCTGCAGACCCTGCACCTTCAAGAAATACTAACAGAGGTTCTACTGATTATTATCAAAGGGAGCGTAGCCAAATGAGAAACACTCAGGTAACGCCTCCTTCCAGAGAATCCAGGAGTAGCAATTCGAACAGAAATTGGTCTCCTCCTAGCTCCGGTAGCAGTTTTGGCACTAGAGATAGGAGCAGCAACAGTTACAGTGCACCTTCAACTCCTTCTAGAGGCACTTTCTCCAGCCCCTCTCCCAGCCCTCGCATGTCTAGCCCTTCACCTTCTTCAGGTGGCAGTAGGGGCAGTTCTGGTGGTGGAAGCGGAGGTGGCGGAAGTAGAACTCCTTCAAGGCCTAGGTAAATTTAGTTTAAACCTTCAATCAAATCTAGAATGAAACGGCAGATTATTTGCCTGCTAATAACAGGCTTCTGGGTAAGTTGTGCCCCAATTTTTGCTCAGTCACCGGCTTTTGGTTATTTCAACGATGCCTTGGTCTATAGCCGATGGAAACCTGCAGGGTCTGCCAGAATGCTAGGCATGGGTGGAGCTCAGAATTCATTGGGAGCAGATCTGAGTTCTACCATTTCTAACCCTGCCGGACTTGGCGTATACAGAAAGTCTGAGTTTTCTGGCTCGTTTATGCCGCTTATAAATTCAACCCAAGCGGGTGGACCCAGCAGCCCCATCGACAGTAGAACGTCGAACTTTAACATGGCTCAAATTGGAGCAGCTTTTTGTTCTAAAGAAGACGATATTGTGAAAAGCGACTTTCGGGGACGAACATTTGCGATCACCTACTCCCGCTTAAACAACTTGCACTCGAAAGCTCAATATTCCAATGTCTCCAAAGCCAGAGATGCCTCAGGGTCTATTGCCCCAAACAGTATTCTAGACTTTTACTCTGATGTGGTAAATACCCCTGGTTATAATGCAGATATTGCAGGGCGTGACTATAGCCAACTCAACGATCTTCAGGCTGAAATGAAACTGGCTTTTATTGGCTATTTACTTGATTCTTTGGAAGGAGGCTGGGGAACATTTGTTCCTCCCGGCGATATCAGACAACGTGGTGAAGTGGTTACATCTGGCTATGTAGACGAGCTAAATTTTAGCTATGGTTTCAATATTAAAGATAAATTCTATTTCGGAACAGGTTTAGGAGTACTCATCAATAGATATAACAGAACTACTACTTACGGCGAAATTATAGATCGGGTAGCAATAGACCCAAGCAATCCGGATTTCAATTATTTTAATAATTTCAATGGAGCTGATTTTACTTTTACCAACACACTTCGCCAACGAGGTACAGGGGTGAGTTTGAAGTTGGGTGCCATTTATAAAGTGAATGACTATGTAAGGCTTTCTGGCTCATTTCACCAACCCATGAGTTTCACCATCAAAGAAACCTATAACCAAAAACTGTCGACCAACCTTTCGAGGGTTCCATATTGGTATGATCAGAATGTGACTGTTCCTGTAATTTCCAATGAGCAGGGTATTGAATCGGTTTTTGAATACAAAATGCGAATGCCTGGCAGAGCAACGGTAGGTGCATCTTTCTTTCTCAACAAAAAGGGATTCATTTCTTTTGACGCAGAACACGTAAACTTTGCAGGTGCCAGACTTAGTTCTTCATTGGCTGACCTAAGTGGTGACCAAAACGAAATCAACACATTGTATAAAAGTGCTTGGCAATTCAGACTAGGTGGCGAATACAGGTTAAGCGATTTTTACCGCTTGCGGGCAGGTCTCGGATTCTACCAAAACCCTGTTAATGGGCTAAAAAACAATGATTTGTACTTTGGTTCTCTTGGCTTTGGGTATAGAACAGCAGATTGGTTTTTCGACGCCGCATTAATGTATCACCAATCCAGGGACTCTTTTTCCTATCATAAATACATGCCGGCAGCTCAGTTTAAGCAGAACTTTGTGCAGTTGGCCACTACTATCGGCTTCTTTTTCGAATGATGTTAAAAGCCAGACCTTTTTGAGGGCGAAGGAACCCGAAGCACCGAATCACCGGTGAGTGCAAAAACCTGGTCGTCGGGCTTAACTTTTAAAAGATGACGGCCAGTGAAAGAACCATAAGCCGGAAGTAAACCAGCTTGTTTACCAAAGTGAAAACAAGGGAGATTCAACCATTGCCGACCTTTTCCGGCAAGTTTTATGCCCGGATGCACATGTCCGGATAGGTTGTATTTTTCAGAACCCTCCACTGGTTGATGGGTAAACAAAAAAGGACCGATATTAAATTCTTGATTTACTTTTTGAAAGCCTAGTTTCTGATAAAAATCTACCGAAAATTTATCATGGTTGCCTAAGCAAAGCCACATTTCAGGAATTCCCGGAGTGGTAAAGTGGGCTTTAAGATGAGATAGGGCATTGTTCCAATCGCTATGAAACAAATCGCCAAGTATGAGAATCGTTTTCATCTGAAACCGATTAGCAACGTCAAAGAGCAAGTGTAGTTCGGCAGGATCGTTGGTTTGTGGGATGGCCAAACCCTCTTTGCGAAAATGGGCTGATTTGCCAAAATGGCAATCGGATACAAGTAAAAGTGATTGAGCTTCCCAGATTAAAAATTTTTGTGGGAATAAAGTAAATGTTTCACCGGCAACAACTGCATCTAACTTGCCACTCAACGCTTCGGCAGAAAAATATCTTTAATTTCTGTGGCATCTTCTGGATTCAAGCGACCAGCAAGCACCAGGCGAAGCTGTCTGCGTCTCAGCGCTCCCGCATACATTTGCCATTCTTCTTCTGTTTCCGGTTTCACCTCAGGCACATCTATAGGTCTTCCGTTTTGATCTACTGCCACAAATGTGAAGAAAGCCGAGTTTGACACATTCTTTTCACTTGTGAAAAAGTTTTGAGTCGTTGCCTCCAAATGAACTTCCATCGAAGAATTGAAAGTACGTGTTACTCTGGCAACGATGGTTACCGCTTCACCCAATTTGATGGCTCTGTCGAAAATGATATTGTCGACCGATTTGGTAACTACGATCCGCTCACTGTGTTTCTGGGCTGCAAGTGCTGCCACCATATCCATGCGGTGCATGAGCTGTCCGCCCATTAAATTTCCCAAGGTATTGGTGTCGTTGGGCAAAACCAGTTCGGTGGTTGTAACCACACTTTCTGAGGCAGGTTTAGATTTCAATTTTTTGCTTGTTTTATTGTTTTGGGATCAGCTTCAAACATGGCTACTTATTTCACATGTTCAAGTTCCATGGCCAGTTTCTCCCATTTTTGATTTAAAGTATTCAGTTGGCTTTTGCAGGCCTGATGTTTGGCTTGCAATGCTGCCAGGGCATTAAAATCGCTATACACAGAAGATTCAGCCATTTGATTTTCAAGATTTTCGGCTTCAGTTTCGAGCTCAAAAATTTGATTTTCAAGAGTATCAATGTCTTTTTGAAGTGTTTTGGCTTTTTTCTGGTTATCTGTTTTTTCAGATTCAGTCAAAGTCCTGGCAGGCTTAGAATCCTGTGTCTTTTTAGCTGGAGGAGGCTCATTTTTGTCTTCATTTTGCGACTGCCAATATTCGTATTCCTCGTAAGTTCCTGGATATTCTTTGATTTGATGGTCTTCGATATACCAAATTTTGTTGGCAATGCTCGATACAAAAAACCTATCGTGACTTACCACTATGAAACTGCCTTCGTAGTCCTGCAAAGCCCTAATCAGGATATTCACAGATGTGATATCAAGGTGATTGGTGGGCTCGTCGAGCAGCAAGAAATTTGCATCTGAAAGTAAAGTTTTGGCCAGGGCTACTCTGGATTTTTCGCCACCGGAAAGCACTTTGATTTTTTTAAATACCTCGTCGCTGCTAAAAAGAAATGACCCCAACAGCGTTCTGAGTTCGGCTTCCGTTTTCTGGCTACCGGCTTGTTTTAGTTCGTCTATCAGATTATTTTCTAAACCGAGAGATTCCAATTGATGCTGTGCATAAAAAGCCTGACGCACATTATATCCTTTTTCTGCTTTACCTTCAATTTTTTCGCCTCCGGAAACAATGCGAAGCAAAGTAGATTTGCCTCTGCCATTGGCACCGATGAGCGCAATTTTATCGCCACGCTCCATAAAGGCAGTTGAGTTTTTCAGAATTACTTTTTCCCCGTAAGCTTTAGACACATGGTCAAGGTGAATCACTTGTTTGCCGCTGGGCTGGGTAAATTTAAATTTGAAATGGATACGAGCCACATGGTCTTCAACCGCATCCACTACGTCGAGTCTTTGCAAGGATTTTACCCTTGATTGCACTTGGCGGGCTTTAGAGGCTTTGGCCTTAAAGCGTTCAATAAAGCGCTCGGTTTGCTTAATTTTAGCTTGTTGGTTTTCATAAGCACCCTGTTGTATTTCGTTTCTCAGTGCCTTTTCTTCCAGGTAAAAACTATAGTTACCTGCATATACATTTAACTTACCACCAGATACCTCAATAGTTGTGTCGATCACTGTATCGAGAAAGTAGCGATCGTGACTCACGATGATAAAAGCACCTTCGTATGTGGTAAGGTAGTTTTCGAGCCATTGAATGGACGGAAGATCAAGGTGGTTGGTAGGCTCATCCAACAGCAAAAGCGAAGGCTTTTGGAGCAGAATTTTCGCCAACATGACCCGCATGCGCCATCCGCCGGAAAAGGTAGCTAAAGGTTGCTCAAGGTCGAAAGTGGAAAAACCAAGACCTTCCAGAATTTCTTCAGCCTTCGATTGAAGCCTATATCCGTCCAGGTTTTCATAGTCTTCCTGCACCTGTGCCAATTTATTCATCCATGCGTCATCGTGGGCGCTATCGGGCAAATGCAACAACCTGTCCAGTTCCTTCTGCAGTTCGAGTGCCTTTCCAAAGGCCTGCATAGCCACTTGCAAAATGGATTCTTCACTTTGGTATGAAAGCAAATCCTGGTTCAAAAAGCCCAGGGTTACATCGTTGGCCATCGAAATGTTGCCTGCGTCAGCTTGATACTCTCCAGCAATGAGTCGCAATAGGGTAGATTTTCCTGTTCCGTTTGCACCAATGAGACCAATGCGGTCTTTTGGCTTGATGTGCATATCAGCTTGGTCGTACAGGGTGCGACTTCCAAAATGGAAATCGAGATTAGTGATTGAGATCATAAAAAAAAGTGGCCGTACTCCACAGCCAGCAGAAGTAAACGGAGTTGCAAAAATAAGTGGAAAAAGGAGAAGAATTGTTGAAACCTGAAAGGTTGACCCAAAGTAGGTATGCTGGCATGTTGCATCTAGTCCGCCAAGATCAGCAACCTTCTCTTAGAGTCAGATGAAAGAAGTGACTTCAGAGAACCTTTATTTTGCCATGTACACGGTTGTAGATGGGTAAGCAAATTCGCAACCCACGTCTTTCACAATCTTCATGATTTCAAAATTTACCTCTTCTCTGGTTTGGCTAAATTTATCGTATTCAAGGGTTTTAACAAAATATATGATTTCAATATCTAGCGAGGAAGAGCCAAATCTTGAAAAGTGGACCAAACCGTCTTCGTTCAACATGGGGTGCAAATCCAAGAATGACTTAATGTTTTTAATAACGCCTTTCAAAGCTTCAGGACTTGTGCTGTAGAGTAAACAAATATCGTACTTGGCCCGGCGATGGATGCGGCTGGTAAAGTTTTCCAAATTTTCGTTTATAAGTGTTTTATTTGGAATGGTAAGGAGGGTTTGATCAAAAGTTCTTAGCCTGGTACTTCTAAATCCAATTTTTTCAACAGTTCCGATTGCATTGTCTATTTGAATGACATCGCCCACTACAAATGGTTTGTCTAAAAAGATCGTAAATGAACCAAATAGATTTTCTATGGTCTCTTTGCCTGCCAATGCCACAGCCAAACCGCCAATACCAAGACCTGCTACGATGGCTCCAATATCCAGTTTGTAAATTATTCCAAGTGCACTGAACAGGGCTAGAAACACAAAAATAAACTTCACCAATTCTTTCACAAACGGGATCAATTGTTTGTTCAAAGGGGCTTCTGGTTCTTCTTGTACGTCCAAATACCGTTGAACAAAATAGTCGACAATACGCAGCAATAACCAAGCTACCGCTATGGCAATTCCGGTTTCAAACAACCGGGTGATGATCATTTTTAAGCCGAAAGTATGCTCCTCCACCAAGTTCCACCAGGTAGGAAAACGTAGAAATGAGAATGCCCAAAAATATATAACCAGCAGCAAAAGCAGTTCCATTGGCTTTGAAAGCAGAGAAGAGAAAAGTTCGCCTGAACTTTCATCGCCTTTGCGCCGAATAAACCTAAACATGATTTGGTTTGCTGATTTTGTAAAAAATCTTTTAAGCAAAATGCCAAACAGAAGTATCGCTGAGAATATGAGGATATTGCTGACTTTGTTGTCGAGAATGCTGTATTGCAGCCAGCTGTTGATTTCTTCGTTCATGTTGCTAAATACTTGATGGTTAAAAAAAAAGCTGCTTGCGATTAGGCACAAGCAGCTTTTTTAAAATTCAATTGAATTATTTTACTGAATCGATGTGAAGAATCAAGTCGACTAATTTGCAGCTATATCCCCACTCGTTGTCGTACCAGCTCACCACTTTCACAAATGTTGGGCTCAACTGAATGCCTGCTTTTGAGTCAAAAATAGAAGTTCGGGGATCGCCCAGGAAGTCACTCGATACTACATCGTCTTCTGTGTAGCCTAAAACGCCTTTCATAGTAGTTTCAGAGGCCTTTTTCATGGCCGCTTTGATTTCATCGTAGCTAGCTGGTTTTTCCAAACGAACAGTTAGATCGACTACAGAAACATCTGGAGTGGGCACCCTGAATGACATACCAGTTAGTTTTCCTTTCAAAGAAGGAATAACCAGACCAACAGCTTTGGCTGCGCCAGTAGACGAAGGTATGATATTTTGGTAAGCACCTCGCCCGCCTCTCCAGTCTTTAGCTGAAGGGCTATCAACTGTTTTTTGGGTAGCAGTTACAGCGTGAACCGTTGTCATCAAGCCTTCCAGAATGCCGAAGTTGTCGTGAAGCACTTTTGCAACAGGAGCCAAACAGTTTGTGGTGCAAGAAGCATTTGAAATCACCGTCATGTCGTTGGTATATTCCAAGTTGTTCACGCCCATTACAAATGTTGGCACATCATCACTTTTGGCAGGAGCTGAGATAATTACCTTTTTAGCACCTGCTTCAATATGCTTTGATGCTGAAGTTTTATCAAGAAACAAACCAGTAGATTCGACTACATATTCTGCAGCAACTGCGCCCCAGTTCAAATTGGCCGGATCCCTTTCTGCAGTAACCCGAATGGTTTGATCATTTACAACCAACGAACCATTTTCAACGCTTACAGTGCCATTGAATCGGCCGTGTGTAGAGTCATATTTAAGCATGTAGGCCATGTAGTCCACATCAATCAAATCGTTGATGCCTACAATTTGTATGTTTGGATTTTCAACAGCAGCTCTGAAAACAAGGCGGCCAATGCGGCCGAAGCCATTTATTCCGATTTTGATTTTAGACATAGTCTTTGGTTTTGATTGAAAATGAAAAGGCTGAAATGCATTTCAATTGCAGGTGCAATATTACGAGCCTGTTTTGGATTATACAATTAATATGCGATTGACAAGGCAGTAAGGCGAAAGATTTTTTTTTGTTGGCTTGTTGCTATATTAGAACAAACCTGTACTTTTGCGCCTCCATTGAAGAAATGGCCCGTTCGTCTAGGGGTTAGGACGTATCCCTTTCACGGATGAAACACGGGTTCGATTCCCGTACGGGCTACATAAAAAACCGCTTAAATAGCGGTTTTTTTGTTTAGGGCGTTTCAAGTTCTGAAGAACTATAAATGACAATTGTCTACAGGGAGTTCAGCCACTTTTGTCTAATCAACAAAAATACTGCAGTAATTATCGGGGAAATGATTGATTGCAAATTAAATGCACTGATTTTCCGAACACTAATGTTGGTTTATAAGCAGCTCTTCAAAAATGCAGTTTTAAAATTTTCTGGTAATTCTTTTATTGAAATTGGGGCAATGTTGGGTCTGACTTTTAACATCCAGAACTACACATTGATAGCTTTCACGCCTGATATCTCAGGAACGAGCCGCATTATGGCGTCTTCAACTCCGGCCTTCAAAGTCATGGCGCTCATGGGGCAAGTACCGCAGGCACCTAGCATTTCCAGCTCCACTATACCTTGGTCGGTTATATCCAAAACTTGTACATTGCCGCCGTCGGCCTCCAGATAGGGGCGGATGGTGTCGATGGCTGTTTCTACCCGAGAAATAAGTTCCTGCTTGGTGGCTGTGGCTTCCATTGTGCGAAATTACAAAGTTTTGATTTCAACTGGACGGGTTTTTTCTTTTTCTGCGTTTCTGATGGCTACCTGCCTTGCCATATTTTCAGCCAGTTGCTTAAAAGCATCACCTGCCGGGCTTCCTTCCTGCATGGCCACTGGCCTACCATCGTCCCCTGCTTGTCTTATGCTTTGAACGAGTGGAATTTCACCCAAAAATGGTGCTTCTGATTGTTCGGCTAGTTTTTTTCCTCCACCTTCCCCAAATATGTAGTATTTATTATTAGGCAGTTCGGCTGGTGTGAAGTAGGACATGTTTTCAACTATGCCCAGCACAGGCACATTGATTTGTGGTTGACGAAACATGGCCACACCTTTTATGGCATCGGCCAACGCCACTTTTTGCGGTGTCGTGACAATAACTACACCGGTCACAGGCACTGTTTGTACCAACGTAAGGTGAATGTCGCTGGTTCCGGGAGGCAAATCGATGAGTAAATAATCCAGTTCTCCCCACTGGCAATCTCCAATAAACTGCCGCAACGCCGAGCTCATCATAGGTCCTCGCCAAACCACAGCATTTTCGGCTGGGGCCAAAAATCCAATGGAAAGCAGTTTTACGCCATATCGTTCGATGGGTAGCAAAAAGTTTTTCCCGTCTATTTGAGTCACATGAGGCTGCTCATTTTCGGCATCGAACATGGTGGGAATGGAGGGCCCGGATATATCAGCATCAATCAATCCCACTGAAGCGCCGGCTTGTGCTAAAGCAATGGCCAGATTGGATGTAACTGTCGATTTGCCTACACCACCTTTGCCGGAGGCGATAGCTACTATATTTTTGACACCGGGAAGCAATGGACCTGAGCGAACCGTGGTTACTTCTGCAGTAAGATTTATTTCAACCTTTAGGTCAGCTGAAATTAAAGTGTGGATGGCATCTTCACATCGTTGCCTGATGAGTTCTTTCAGTGGGCAGGCAGGGGTAGTTAAAACTACAGTGAAACGAACTGTATTTCCTTCAATTTCAACATCTTTAACCATGTTGAGGGTTACAAGATCTTGCTTTAGGTCGGGTTCTTCAACAGTTCCTAAGGCTTTATAAACAAATTCAGTAGTAATCGGAAATGCCATGATGTGCGATGATAATTCAGTTTAAAATAACCAGCAACAGCTACAATTGTTGCCAATTTGCTGCAAAAGTAAAATGGCTATTCCACAATAGCCCGAAATAAACGCAATATAACAACCTGGAAATTAGTTGCCCAGAACAACTTTTACATCAACAGACTCAAAATCAGGGTTTTGGATAGTGTATATCACTAGCCGGCCTTGCGAAAACTGGTAGTTGAGCTGGACGAATGGAACTTCCCCTGGAGCAGGTGAAAATAAACCCGGCAGAGCTGTCCAGGTCGATTTGTTGCTATTGGCGGGAGCAACAAATGCTTGTAAAAATCCATTTAAAACAATGGAGGCAGAAAGGTCTGCAAAATCTATGGTCACTTGGTTAATGTTGGTGTCAAGTGGGTTGGGTGCAATAGCCTGATTTGAAAAAGTGAATGTTTTGATGTTGGATACACCAGGATCACCTTTTGGGCCTACTTCGTTTTTGACACAAGAACCCAAACACATAGAAGCGAAGTATAAAATGAATACAATAGCAATCTTTTTCATAGCGATTAGAAATATGAACCCAGCATGTAAAAGAAAGAAAATAATGAATCTACTGACTTAAAAGAATTAATTATCAAGTCCAATATCCATTTTTGCTGACGGTGCTTTAGTGTATTCTTCCTTTTTTTGCACCTGAATGAATAAAACCAACGCTTTTTTCAGCGCCACTTACAACCTGTTGCTTGCCCTGGCAAACTGGAAGCAAAAACCCCTTTTAAAGAAAATCTGGGGCACTTTATGGAAACTTCAAATCGGGAGTTATCAAGGTTTGGTGAAATCGAAACTTCACGGACAGGACGTGATACTCACCAATGGGCACTATTATCCATTGGTCAATATTTGGCATCCGCTGTTTAACCAACCCTTATTTACGCTGGCACAATTCATGATTCAGGAGCGAAAAAGAACCATTCAAATGGTAGATGTGGGTGCTGCTGTTGGAGATACGGTGCTGATGTTGGAGGCAAATTTTCCAGGGCAGATCAACAAATACCTCTGTGTAGATGGCGATCCTTTGTTTTACAGTTTTCAGGAGTTTAACCTCAAATCGGTGGCGTATAAAACAACGAAAGTATTCGCCCTGCTTTCAGATGAGGAGGTCATGGTTGGGAGTATTGAAAAAACCAATATGACCACTGGAAGTGCCTTGGGCGACACAAAGGTGATGAGCCAAACGCTAGACAAAATTGTGAACGACAATGCTTTTGTTTCAGTAGATCTGATTAAAATTGACGTCGACGGATTCGATGGGAAAGTGCTTGGTGGAGCTAAAAAGTTGCTTCAGGCTTTTAAGCCTGGCGTGGTTTTCGAGTGGAATACACCTTATTTTCACAAAACGGGCAATCCGATATTACAACCTTTCGAGGTGTTGACTGAATGCGGCTATAACCGTTTTATTTGGTTCAACAACCTGGGAGAGTTTACTCATATTCAATTGAGCCTGGAAACCGAAAGTCTTGCCGAAATTGATCTTGTTTGTCAGCGCATGCTCGCCAGCACAGGTCTTCATTATGACGTTGTTGCCTTGCATGCTGAAACAGCGATAGACGTTCCATCTTTTGTAGAGTTTGCGATCAGAAAAAGGAAGCGAAGTGCATGGTAATTTCGATTAATGACTGAATCTCCAAATTTTTGAGACTTTAGGTCTGCTTCAAGTATTCATCTCATTTGTTTCCAAAAATGATTTATTAATCATTCACCCATGTCATTTTGATTATATTATGAATGACTAATCATTCATAGTGTTAAATTACTCATATCTGCATCGTAAATCGTGCATTAATATAGTAAAAGCAATACAATGACTGACTTATCAGACAAAAATTGGTCATTGATGAGCGACCGGGCCGTTGCTGAACGAATAGGACATTTTGTGCAGGACAAACGCTTGGGGCAAAACAAAACACAGTCGGAACTGGCGAAGCTGGCCGGAATAAGTCGCTCTACACTTAGTTTGCTCGAGAGGGGCGAAGCCGTAACCTTGTCCACCTTGATTCAGGTGTTGAGGCAACTGGGTAGTTTTCCTGTATTCACTGAATTTATTGTACAGCAAACCATCAGTCCAATAGCGTTGGCCAAAATGGAAACTCAAAAAAGAAAACATGCCAGTCACACAAATGATCCCAAACCTAAGCCCGATTGGTAATGATAACGACTGCCTGGGTAAAAATATGGGGAGAAACTGCTGGAGCTGTGGCATGGGACGAGACTCAGGAAGCAGGCATTTTCGAGTTTGAGCCAACCTTTAAATGAAAAGGTTCGGAGA
Source organism: Cytophagales bacterium (assembly GCA_038205175.1). Lineage (GTDB taxonomy): Bacteria > Bacteroidota > Bacteroidia > Cytophagales > Flexibacteraceae > JBBRCC01. The sequence goes on from JBBRCC010000011.1 coordinate 39,331, forward strand.
TAGCACCTCTAAAAATGCCGATTCTTGCACAAACCAATATTTACCGTTTTCCTGAACTCTGGCGGGGCAAAAATCCGAATCTCGACACTTTTAAAGGATTGCCGGGTTTGCTGGCTGATGTGTTGCCCGACAGATATGGCAACCAACTCATCAATGTTTGGCTTGCTCGACAAGGTAGACCACAAAACAGCATGAATCCCGTAGAATTGCTTTGTTTCATTGGAAGCAGAGGCATGGGAGCTTTGGAATTTGAGCCTGCCAAAGTCGAAGAAGGCAAGATAAGCAGCAAGCTGGAACCAGACAGTTTGGTGGAAGTGGCAGGCAAAGTGCTGAGAAATAAAATTGACTTTTCGACTAACCTGGATCAACATATACAGAAAAGCATTTTTGATATACTAAAAATAGGCACTTCGGCTGGAGGTGCAAGGCCAAAAGCTATTGTTGCCTATAACGAAAAAACAGGCGAAGTGCGTTCAGGCCAAACAAAAGCCCCAAAAGGTTTTGAACATTGGCTTATCAAGCTGGATGGTGTGAGCGATGTGCAACAAGGCGAAAGTCATGGGTATGGCCGGGTTGAAATGGCTTATTACCACATGGCAAAATCGTGCGAAATTGAGATGATGCCTTGCAAACTGCTTGAGGAGAATGGCCGGGCTCATTTCATCACCAAGCGTTTCGATAGGAAAAATGGCAGTGTGAAACACCATGTTCAAACTTTTTGCGCCATGCAGCATTTCGACTTCAACGATGTAAACAGTTTTAGCTATGAACAATTGTTTAAAACAATGCGGGAGCTGCGATTGAGCTACTTGGAGGCAGGGCAGATGTTTCGGCGAATGGTGTTTAATATTTGGGCTGCCAACTGCGACGACCACACCAAAAACTTTGTTTTTATGCTGAAAAAGGGCAAAAACTGGCAATTGGCTCCGGCTTTCGATGTTTGCCATGCATACCGGCCTGACAGTACTTGGGATAGTCAGCATGTGCTCAGTGTGAACGGCAAACGACAAAACATCAGCATAACCGACTTGCTGGAAGTGGGGAAAGCCATGAATATTAAAAATGCCTCTGCCATTGTGATGCAAATAGCTCAGCAAATAGGCAAATGGCCCCAATTTGCAGAAGAAACTGGTGTGAAACCCGCTCTGAGAGATGCCATATCTTCAACACTCACTCAGCGATAAACAACCAAAATTAACTACTCTAGAACCACTTTTTTGTCTTTTGGGTATTTCACTTCGTAAGCAAATTTCAGGGTTTTGGCAGAAGTGGCCGGCAGGGTGAATTTCCAAGTAATTTTACCTGATTCTGCTTCTAGTTCCGCACCTGATTTTTCGGTTACCTCCACCTTTAAATCGTTGTTTACAGACGTGGGAACTTGGTCTTCCACAACAAGATTTATGGGGAGCGATTTTTTGTTTCGGAAACTCAATTCCCAGGCTCGGGTATCCGTTTTTGAAGAACCCAGAAACTGTTTTTTACTTTGGTCTTTCAACCGCTTTCGTTCTACAACAATGTTTTTGTCCTGCCCGAGCGACAAGGTCAACGAATCGCTAATCTCTTCTGGATTCAGTGAAGTGAGTCCAACGTAAGTCCCATCAAAAAACAGATTTGCGCTCCCTGCCAGTAAGTTCAGGTTCTCCCATTCGCTGAGTGTAGCGGTGAGAAATGCAGCCTTTTCAAGTTTTGGAACAGCATAGTGTCTGTAGCGAACGGGCAGTTCATGCTTGCCAATTGTAACTGTGATTGGTTTTTGCTGACTGGGTACATCATAGGGTTGTTGGATACGAAATTCAGCTTGAAGCACTTGTTCTACCGCTTCGGTTTCTATCACTGTTTCAGCACGCATACTTTTCATATCTGCTTGCGGCGCTGGTGAGGCGGCCATTTCATAGGCTACGTTAGATTTCCTTTTTAATGGTTTTTGTTTGTAAACCACCGGGGCGAAAAAGTCAATTCTCCAAGGATATAGACTGGGCTTGGTGGCATTGTCGTTTGGGTTTCCGGAAGACAAGGTGAGCTTCACATTTTTCCATTCTTCACCAGTTTGTTGTTGTACATCGGCTTTGTAGTCGAGCACAACGGGTTTTTCCAATGCATCGAATCGGAGGTCGTACTTGGGCGTCCAGCCGGCATTTCCGGTTTTATAGCTAAACTCTAAGGTAGCAGTGGTGGCGGCTTTTGAAGAAACCGAAACCAGAATTTCAGATACGGGAAACGTGGCTTTTTGGCGAAGCTGATTTAGTTGCTGATCAATTTTTTGCAGGTCTTTGTTTAGCTTCTCCACTTCAAAGGCCAAGTCCAGATTTTTAAGTTTGATTTCAGAAGTGCGCTTTCGGTAATATTCAGCTGCTTCTTTTAAGGTGAGCAAATTGGTGCCTGTGTTTTCGCCACCTATTTTTTTGTTGGCAGCCAGCATGTCCAGTTCATCTCTTCCAACTTCAATTTGGGTGTTGGTGCGCTTTATGGTTTTCAATAGCTCGTCTTTCTTTTCTTCAAGTGTTTTCACTTCCTGCGTTTTGCGCTCTTCTTCGAGGTAGTTGAGTTTGTGGCTGATGCCTAAAATGGAAAAAGCGCCTGTGCCTCCAACCTGAACTGATCCTGGATCTATAAATGGCGATAAATTACCAAGAACAATGGTAGATTCTCCAGCTGGAATCTCCGTTTTTGCCTTGCGAAAAACCTGGGCTCCCTGGATAAAAATGGTGACTTCTTGTGCAATTGAATTTAGGTTTTTTGACTGAGAATATGCCTCTCCAATCAAGAAAGAGACAAGTAAAAGGGTTATTTGTGAATTTTTCAAGGCGATGTTATTTTTGATTTTATGAGGTTTTACTCAATCATGATGCCAAAATAATGCAGCAGTTTTAGTTCGAAGCGAAGGTAAAACAATTGCAGTTGTGGATTATTGTGAACTTTTTAATTCTTCTCCTGCAAGCAGCCAAGCTGATTGGGTATGAACTGCAACCACTCAGGTTGGGAAACAAATACCTTGGAATGTTACTAAGATACCTTGGATTCGCAATAAAATTTGCATTTTTGAACTTTAATTCGGTACTATATACCTCATTTCTATGAAAAAAGTTTTTACCCTGAAAGCATGCTTTTGTTGCCTTTTTGTGTTGCTATTCAATGGCCTAGCCAAAGCACAACTTTCTTTAAACATTACCAAAGCTGATCCATTGTGTTATGACGATTCCACAGGCAGAATTACTGTGACACCGTCTGGGGTTGCGGGTCCATACACTATAACACTCATTAGAGGATACAATAGAATTGGTGAACCAGCGAGGGTAGTCATTTCTGATGGCGCTGTCACTTTTAGCAACTTAACCTCTGACGGATATTCTATCATGGCAACAGCGCAGGGAAGTAGTTGTGCTGCCGTACATGAATTTGTTACCCTTGACTTTCCTGAGTTTTTTTCCAGGTATTTTGAGGCTTCGGATTCAAGTTGTGCACCTTGCGATAGCCGATTGAATTTTGTGGTTGAGCCCGTTGACAGCTTTACTTATGTATGGAGCAATGGTGCCACCACACCTGAATTGAAGCGAATTTGTGATGGATCTATTTCTATAATGGCTACACATAAAAGAACAGGTTGCAGGATTGCTGCTTCAACTGTTTCTACTGGATCCGAGGTTGGCAACTATTTAATTAGTGAAATTTATTTTTGCCAAGATCAGGAGGCCAATTTTGAACTAGGGCAATACAACTCAGGAGAAGGTATTTGCCAAAATATAGATCCAGATGAAGTAACCTGGGATTTTGGCGATGGAAATACTACGTCAGGCAGCTTAACAGTTTCGCACAACTACACAAGTCCTGGCATATTCACTGTTGAAGTGAACCACCCCTCACTAGGACAACTTGCTTCAAGAGAGGTAATTGTGGAAGAACCACGAATTTTTCTTTACTCACAAGTCAACTGTAACGAGGCACGATCTTATTCATTCCAACTTGGAAATAATTGCGTTTCGAGCTCAGGAGGCGACACACCTTTATGGAATTTTGGCGACCCGGCTTCAGGCGATTCAAACACAAGTGCAGAACCTAACCCAACGCATATCTTCAGTAGTGCTGGAAATTATTTGGTGAATGTGAGCTTTGCAGGTTTTACGGATAGCTTGCGCATAGATGCAGCTGAAACTCCGAATGATCTTGGAGGTTTCGCTTACTACATTGCAAATTGTCAAACGCCACTTGTTAGAGCTTTTACCATAGAAATGCCTTGCGATGGAAGTCCCAGATGGAATTTTGGAGATACAGCCTCAGGTGCTGCAAATGTTTCGAGCAGCATTTTCCCTATTCATGATTTTACTGGTCCAGGAAGCTATGAAGTTCGACTTTCATATATCTCCCCGGACGAAGAAGACACTATTGTGAAAGTGCAGACCGTACAAGTTGGTTTGGCTCCCGTTTTAATACGAAGCAGCAATGTTGTTCTTCAACCGGATAGCTCGGTGCAAATAGGAAGTCAAGCCTTGGCCGGATTTTCTTATTTATGGAACAATAATTCAAGGGTCACGCCAATAACTGTTTCAAATCCGGGAGAATACATAGTGACGGCATATCCAGAAGGCGACGAAAGCAATTGCCCATTTCAAGACACTATTTTGGTGGCTTATTGCGGACAAGAAGTTTCTGTTAGGCCTGCCATTTTTACACAAACTAATTTGCAGGTTTGGCCAAACCCAACAGGAAATGCTGATGCTGTTTCGTTCAACGCAGAACCAAATGAACATTTTGAAGTTTTTCATACAAGTGGAAAACGCATGTTTGCCGGAATCGCAACTGAGCGAACTACTGGATTGCAAACCGGATTTTGGTCAAAAGGGCTTTACATTCTTATCGTAAAAAAACAAGACGGGCAAAAACAAACAGCCAAATTTATGGTAGATTGATGCTTGTGATGGATTGAAAGCATAAAAAAAAGTCAGGTTTCGGCCTGACTTTTTTGTTTTTTACCCGTTCCTTAAAATTTAGGCTTGCCAAGCTATTATTTCCTCTGGTTTTGGCAAGGCTAAATCAATTTTAAATTTCTTTCGAAGGCCGCCCAAGTCGTTAAAAATCTTATTTGGATTTGCTGCTTGAAATTCCTCTTTGGACTTAAAATTCATTTGCATAATAGGTGGAATCCAGATTTCAGGTACACCGGCATTTTTCAAATCCAATTCATTGAGAAAAACAGGCTTGGATTCAGGTTTCATTTGCGGGAAAAACAAGACATCCTGAATGGAAGGAGAGTTGGTCATAATCATGCTCAACCTGTCTATTCCAACGCCCAACCCTGCTGTTGGCGGCATACCATATTCCAAAGCTCGAAGAAAATCTTCGTCCAGCATCATAGCTTCTTCGTCGCCCCTGAGGCCTAGCTCCAACTGCTCTTCAAATCGCATACGTTGGTCTATGGGGTCGTTCAATTCAGAAAAGGCATTACAGATTTCTTTTCCATTGCAAATGGCTTCAAACCGCTCTGCCAAACCTGGCTTTGAGCGGTGCTTTTTGGCCAATGGCGACATTTCTACAGGGTAGTCTGTAATGAAGGTTGGCTGAATGAGGTTGCCTTCACAAAACTCTCCAAACAATTCATCAATAAGTTTGCCTTTGCCCATGCTCGCATCTGTTTGCACACCAAGTTTTTGGGCTGTTTCCCTAAGCACATTTTCATCCATTTCTGAAATGTCGATGCCTGTATAGTGCTCTATGGCCTCAAACATGGTCATACGTTTCCAGGGTCGCTGAAAATTGATGTTGTGTTCTCCCACCTTCACTTCTGTATTCCCATGAAGGTCTAAGGCTACCTTTTCCACCATTTCTTCCACCAGGTCCATCATCCAGTTGTAGTCTTTGTAGGCCACATAAAGTTCTACCTGCGTAAACTCTGGATTGTGAAAACGGCTCATCCCCTCGTTGCGAAAGTCTTTAGCAAACTCATACACACCGTCGAAACCTCCAACAATCAATCTTTTGAGATACAGCTCATTGGCTATTCTCAAGTAGAGCGCCATGTTCAATGTGTTGTGGTGTGTTTTGAAAGGCTTTGCGGCTGCACCGCCATATAGCGGTTGAAGAATGGGTGTTTCCACTTCCATGTAACCCCTGTTGTTGAGAAACTGCCGCATCGATTGCACCAATTGCGTCCGCTTTCTAAAGGTTTCTCTCACTTGCGGATTCACAATCAAATCTACATACCGTTGCCGGTAGCGAAGTTCCGGGTCAGTGAATGCATCGTAGACTTTAGTCTCGCCTGTGGCCTCATCTTCTGCTGTTTTTACAATGGGCAATGGTTTCAGCGATTTGCTGAGCAGGCGAAACTCTGTTACATGAATAGAAATTTCGCCCATCTGGGTAGTGAAAACATATCCCTTTATGCCAATGATGTCGCCAATATCAAGCTGCTTTTTAAATAACTCATTGTACAAGTATTTGTCTTCATCAGGGCACAAATCGTCACGACGGAAATAAACCTGAATTCTCCCGGTGCTGTCTTGCACTTCGGCAAAAGAGGCGCTGCCCATGATCCGTTTGGTCATTAGACGCCCAGCCAGGCTCACATTTTTGTAATCTGTTTTGTTGCGTTCGTAGTTTTTGTGAATGTCGGACGAAGTCACATTCACTTCAAACAAATCTGCTGGATAGGGATTTATTCCTTTGGCCAGTAATTGTTCTCTTATTTGTCGACGAAGGAGTTCCTGTTCGCTTAAGTGCATAAAGTAGAGGTGTTCTGCAAGAGCGCAAATGTACACATAAGGCCGAAAGAGTGAAGCTCTGTGAAAAAGCAGCAGCAGCTTATTGGACTATTTTCATGTCGGGTTTAAATTTGGCAAAGTCAAATGCTTTGATACCCGGCTTCAAAATAGTAAACGTAGCTCCCTTTCCAGCGCCCTCACTGCTAGCAGAAATTCGGCCTTTGTGTTTTTCCACGATATCTTTGGTGAGGTACAAAACCTAAGCCAGCAGATAATTTGCCTTTTGTTCCAATTTTCCCTTTACTGGTAAATCGGTCAAAAATTCGATCTGCATCATTCGGTTTAAAACCAATTCCATGGTCTTTAATCGAAATCTTCACCAAATCATCCACCTTTTGACCTATAACTTCAATTCTCCCTTCTTTTTTTGAAAACTTAATTGAATAAGATAACAAGTTTTGGAGGGCATGTTGAAAAAGTGTTGGAAAAATACTGACGCCTGCGTCGACATCAATTAAAAGATCAATTTTTTTTTGCTCTAGCAGTATTTTAGTTTGTTCAATCGCTTGTTCAATGACCCAATTTAAAGAAGTTGGCTTAAGTTTATTGTATGGCAGGTCGATCTCATCGTGTCGCATCATTTCCAACACTTCGCCCAAAAAATCGAGCTGGTGTTTCATTTCTCTTTCCAATTGAGCCACAAAAAGCTGCACCATGTCCTTGTCTTCCGCCATCTTAAGTATTTCACAAATAACCAAGGCATTGTTCATGGGCGAACGCAAATTATAAGAAAGCAAAGCGGTCAGATCCTGACGTTGCTTTTGCGTGTTTTCAAGTCTAACAATGGTTTGTTGTAAATTGTATAGCAATTGACCAGCCTCGTCGGGATGGTGAGTGGATAGGTTTGGAATGGTGCGTTCAGCAACATACACTCTGAGTGCTTTAGATGCTGCCTTGAGTGGACTCAACAAGCCATTGAGGATACACAACGTTGTTCCGGTACCCAATAACGTAAAAACCAAAGCAACCAAAATGGAAGACAAGGGTGTAAAATTTTCAGGATTGAACAACAGAAACCCAAATAGCCCTATCAGCGGAAGATGAATACCAATAAAGACTACAAATAGAAATTTAAGTGTATAACTTTTTGAGAGAAATGAAATGCCTGAGAGGCGGTCGTACAGCGTTTTTTTCGCTGCGTTTAGCGGCCGAAAGTTTAGTTCACAAAAAAGAGAAAACCCGGAACATGAATTTCCATAAAAAGGTAAGAGAAAATCGTTTATATGCTTTTGATTAAATTTTCAAGATTAATTTTATTGCAACTGTCTTTAAATCAATTTATTAAATATGAAAAACACTTATTTTTTCTGATAAATAAAGCAACCTATAGTTTAAGAGCTGCGATTATTGAATGATAGAAAGTTGCTAGCTGCTGTTCTTCATCTTTTTTCAATTTACCCAAGTGGTTTTGGTTGAATTGCTGTTATTTTGAAGTCACGTTTTTTTTGATAATTAACACTGCATGTCTCAAACTGTTCCCGCATTTCTTTCAGGTCTGAATCAACCACAGCTTGAAGCTGCATCGCACATCCATGGCCCTATGATGATTATTGCAGGCGCTGGCTCTGGAAAAACCAGGGTGCTGACCATGAAAATTGCCAATATGATGCACCAAGGCGTGGATCCTTTTAGCATTCTGGCTCTCACATTTACCAACAAGGCGGCCAAAGAAATGCAAGGCAGAATAGAGAAACTGGTGAACATGAATGCCAGAAACCTCTGGATGGGCACTTTTCACTCCGTTTTTGCTAGAATTTTAAGGTCTGAGGCAGAGAAACTGAACTACCCGCCGAATTTCACCATTTACGATACCGACGATTCTAAATCTTTGCTTAAAACCATTATCAAAGAAATGGATTTGGACGACAAGGTGTATAAACCAAACAGTATTTTCGGTAGAATTTCTGCGGCAAAAAACAGACTTATTACAGCCACAGAATACCTTCGGGATCCCGAACTGATGGAAGAAGACACGTTGGCGGGGAGACCAAAATTTGTTCAAATTTTCCAGAAATATCAAAGTCGGTGCTTCAAATCCGGTGCGATGGATTTTGACGATTTGCTTTTGAACACAAATTTGCTTTTCAGAGATCACCCCGATGTGCTGAACAAGTACCAGCATAAATTTCAATACATTTTGGTGGATGAGTATCAGGATACCAACCTGAGTCAATATTTGATTACCAGAAAATTAAGCTCGGTAAACAGAAATATAACTGTGGTAGGCGACGATGCACAAAGTATTTATGCTTTTCGAGGTGCTGATATTCAAAACATCTTGAATTTTGAAAAAGATTTTCCGGAGGCAAAAGTGATTAGGCTGGAGCAAAACTACAGGTCGACCCAGAACATAGTAGATGCTGCTAATTCGATTATCAAACACAACCAAGGTCAACTGAAAAAATCGGTTTGGACCAACAACCCCAATGGAGAACTGATAGAATTGCTGAAAGCCACCTCGGACAATGAAGAAGGGCGACTTGTAGCATCCAGTATTTTTGAAGAGAAAGTGCAGAATGCAAGCAGAAACAAGGATTTTGCTGTTTTGTACCGTACCAATTCTCAATCTAGAGCCATAGAGGAAGCCCTGCGTAAAATGAATATCCGCTATCGTATTGTGGGTGGATTGAGTTTTTACCAGCGAAAAGAAATCAAGGATTTGATGGCCTATTTTAGGTTGGCGCTCAATCCGAACGACGAAGAGGCATTCAAGCGCATCATAAACCTGCCGAAGCGGGGAATAGGTGATACCACGGTAGCTAAAATCTTTGTAATAGCCAACGACAATGGCATAAGCCTGTGGGAAGTTGTTTCAAACATTTTGCAGGCAATGAGTGGCAAAGCAGCAGGTTTGATTGACTCTTTTGCCAATCTTATCAAAAGCTATCAGGTCATTATGCAGGCAAAAGATGCCTATGAAGTAGCAGATCACATAGCCAAAACATCGGGTTTGATCAGAGATCTGAAAGAAGACAAATCCATTGAAGGACTTTCCAGGCTCGAAAACCTCAACGAATTGCTCAACAGCATCAAAGAGTTTACCGCCGACCAAACCCGGGAGGACAAATCGTTAGGTGCTTTTATTCAAGAAGTAGCATTGCTCACCGACGAAGATCGCAACAAAACCAACGACGACGATGTAGTCACTTTGATGACCATCCACATGGCCAAAGGGTTGGAGTATAAAAGTGTGTTTGTGGTAGGGTTAGAAGAAAACCTGTTCCCTTCGCAAATGATGCTCGAAACCAATGAGGATCTGGAAGAAGAAAGAAGGCTTTTTTATGTGGCCATGACCCGTGCGGAGCACAAACTTACCCTCAGTTATGCCCTCACCCGGTATCGTTATGGCACCCTGCGTGACTGTGAACCAAGCCGATTTTTAAAGGAATTAGATCAAAATCTACTGAAGGTTTCTAAAAAGTTTGTGGTGGAAGAAAAGCCGCAGGTTAAATTTATTGATCAATTTAAAAAGCCTGTAAGCACTCAAAAAACCATTGTACCAGCCACTTTTAACCACCTGGTTTCACCCGATTTTAAACCCAGTGATGTGACCACGCTGCGCCCTGGCATGCGGGTAGAACATGCCAAATTTGGCTTTGGCAATGTGCTGGAAACAGATTTTGCAAGCCCGGAAAAAAAGGCTAAAATTCAGTTTGAAAAGGCAGGGGAGAAAACTTTGATCTTGAGTTTTGCCAAACTGATGATTTGCAATTAGTCTAAGTTTGGATCATTTTTTTCAGTTATAGCTCTTTTATCAAAATCTGGTAGCAGGCCAGCATGGCTTCTATATCTGTTTTAGCCACAGTTTCCACGGGGGAGTGCATCCCTTCAATGGGCAGACCCAGAAAACACCAATCGAAAGCATACACAGAAGATTGCAATTCTGCTCCATCGCTGCTACCATCGGCTTCCACCTCCAGTTGGTATTCAATATTGTGTTTTTCCAAAATTCTTCTGATGGTGTCTGTGTAGCTTTTGCGGGGAATTCTGTAGTCCCGAAGAGAAACTACCGGACCATTTCCTGAAAAAACAGCCTCCGATGTCCAAGTAATATCCGCTACAAGTGCCTGACTCACACCATAATTCATACTGATAAAACGAGCCACTTTGGGTACAGAGCCACCTCCATGCTCCTCACAACAGGTAAAGGCAATGATTCCATTCTCTGTGGTTTCGGCCAATTTCAAAGCAATATAAACCCCTATTCGGTTGTCGAGATAGCAGGTAGAAATATGGCTATCGGTAGCTTCAAACGCAGAATCATGGGTGAGCACAGTACCAGATTCTATAGGATTTGGGTAATCTACGCAAAGCAATTCACCTGTTTTGTTTGCCACAAGCTTCATGCTGACCATTTTCTGGTCAATTTTTCCCTTCAATTTGGTGCCATTTACGGAGGTGGGGCTTCCAATGGGAATTAGTTTATTGTCGTACCGAACCGTGTAGCCCACAGAATCCATGTGGGCAAAAACGGCCACATTCGGTTTGCCAAATACCAATAGCACAGCATCTAAAAGTCCAAATCCAGTGAAAATGTGTGGCTTTGCCAGAAATGACTTTTGATTGTCTTCCAGGTATTGAAGCACAAAATTTTTCAGGTCACCTTCTGCACCGCATGTGGCTTGAATTCGGGTGAGTTGTTCCAGCAATGCCAGATCAAGGGTTGGTTGGGGTAAACTTTTCTCCTGCATCAATATTGAAACTCAAGTGGGTGAAATAAGGTGGAATGGGGCAAATGTAATCGGGATTGTAAGCGCAAAAAGGATTAAATGCGAAATTGAAATCAATATTTATCCTGTTTGGTTCGTTCAGGGGCAGCTCCATGAATCGACCTGTTGAATAGGTAGTTTCGCCATTGGAATCATCTGAAAATGGAAAAAACAAGAGTTTGGAATAGGTCTGATCAGGGTCTTTAAAGCCCCAAAGTGTGTCTTTTTTTGCTCGATGCTCAATAACAGCGTAACCGGCTATGAGGTATGGTTTTTCTTCATCGGCCTGAGTGGCGAGCCAAATAAATTCCTTATTCTCGACAGTGATCCATGGAAGCGAGAATACCCATGTTGGGTTGTAGCCAAAATATGTAAGCCCTTTAAAAGTTGCTACGTCGGCAAGTGGCGATTTTGCAGCATTGCTAAAAAGTTTATCTTTTTCAACTACCCAGGCTTTCCATGCATCTTCAGCTTTCAGACTTTCATCGGTAGGCGAAAACTTAATACTTGAGGTGATGATGACAACCACCAGAAACAAAGCAAAAGCTAAAATCAGATATACGCTAATATTGTTTTTCATACTCAAATTTGACCTTCATCGGCAAAACTGTAAAAGCCATTGTTTGCAAAAATCAGGTGATCGACTACTTGCATATCCAGCAGTTTTGCTCCCTCCACAAGCTTTTTCGTAATTTGATTGTCTTGATCGCTGGGTTTCAGATTTCCGCTTGGATGATTATGTACTAGAATAATATTGCTGGCCATATTCTCTAGAGCAGCTTTGAAAATTATTCTGGGATCTACCACTGTACCGGTAATACCTCCTTGACTTAAAAATTGTTTTCCAATAAGGCGACTTGCCCGGTTAAGAAACAAAACCCAAAATTGCTCCACGTCAAGGTCTAACAGATGAGGTTTCATAATCTCATACACCAAATTTGAACTGTTTATGCGTGGCATTTCCTGAATGGTTTCGTCTTTGCGTCGCCTACCCAATTCCAGTGCACTCACTATGGTGATCGCTTTCGTATTGCCTAATCCTTTCACCTTTGTCAGTTCTTTTACCGACAGTTTTGCAAGGCGGTTTAGGTCGTTTCCAGCCAGATTTAAAATGTTCTTTGCCACATCCAATGCTGTTTCTGCAGGTGTGCCGGTTCTAATGAGAATGGCAATTAATTCAGCATCTGTAACAGCTGAACGGCCCTTATTCAGTAGTTTTTCTCTTGGTCTGTCTTCTTCTGCCCAGGCTTTTATGCCTAATTTTTTATTTTCATCAGGATAATTCATCATTAGGGGTAAATATTGCCGCACAACAATAGTATGAAAAAGCCAATTGACGAGCTCTTTTTTTTGAACAAGCTGTGTCGTTTTTGTGCCTATCAGGAACGATCTGAAAAAGAAGTCAGAAACAAACTCAAGCTGCTGGAATGCCCAATTGACTGGCAAGAAGATGTTGTCAATGCGCTGAAAGCAAATGGTTTTTTGAATGAGGAGCGGTTTATCAAGGCTTTTGCAGCAGGCAAGCAAAACATGAAATCGTGGGGTAAACAGAAAATTTTGTTCAAACTTTTGGAAAAGGGAATTTCCAGAACAATTGCAGAAAATGCAGTTCAAGATTTGCAACAAGATGACTATTTAAATACCCTGAAAACCCTGATGGTTAAAAAATGGCAGCAATTAGAAAGACAAAGAAAAGACTTGCCAAAGTCCAGACTCATTCGTTTTGTACTTGGCAAGGGCTATTCTTATGAGGATATTCTTATTACGATGAACAAACTTGGCATAAAAGAAAAACCCAGTCATTAACTGGGTTTTTGTGTGAGAAACAAGCTTCTTTCTACTTCAAAGCATCTTTAAAAGATGGCTTTTCGCTGAAGTTTAAAAACTCTAAATCTTCCAATGCTTTTGCTTTCAAACCTGAATCTGAAGCTACTGCTTTTTTCAGGTAGGCAGCTACATCAGCTTCTCTGTTCAGTCGGGCAGCTGCAATAGCAGCGCAATAGCTGGCTAAAGCAAATTTGCTGTCTGCTGCTAAGGCTTCCTCAAACGAAGCAAGAGCAGCGTTGAAGTCTTTGTTGAGCAATTGGGCCAAGCCTTTGTTGAAATCTACAACAACATTGTCTGTAGCAGTAGTGAGCGAAGAAACTGCAGATGGGTATGTAGCAGACCGAATTTCGATTTGTCCTTTACCTGCGTTAATCATTCTGACTACAAAGTCTCTTGGAGAGGCCGACAGACCTGCTTTGAATGATTCAAGAGCTTTAGTATCATCTTGTTTCATCAAATAGGCCATACCTAGGTTGTTGTACACTTCAGGAGTAGCATTTTTTGCTTTGGCAATTTCCAGATTGGCTACAGCCTTATCCACCAAAGCGACTTTTGCGTTTTTATCCATTAATTTTATGGCCATGTCTAATCGAACTGCTCCCAAATTGTTGTGAGCAATCCAGCTGTCGTTTTGCTTTGTTGCAGCCAGGAAGATTCCTTCTTTTTCTGCTGGAATTGGGGTTAAAGAGGCAGCATATAGCAATTCATTATCTTTCAAAGACGTATTTGGAATAGTGCCATCTACAATTTGTCTCGCCAACACTTCGATTTCAGCGTCCGATTTTTTTGGCTTCAAGGTTAAGATTTCAGTTTTAGCCAATCTAAGTTTGTAGTACATGGCCACAAAAAGCTTTGGAAAGAACGGCAATTCTTCAATTTTAGCTTCTTGCTCAATGAAAGTTCCGGGGCCATCAATGATTTGTAAAACCATTTGTTTTTCATCTTCAGTGATATCTGAGATGGTAGCCAAAGTATCTTTAAACGGCCCCCAGACCTGAATCAATGAACGAGGAACAAACTGAATAGAATCTGCTAAACTTTTGTAGCCATTTTCTTTGAGCACTTGCTTATAAAATGCTTCAATGGTTTTTGCTCTGTCTTCAGCTAAAAATACGTTTTTAACCTCACGACCTTCCGGTGAGTGCATACCAACAATGGTTACCGTTTTGGTTGGATTTTTGGCTGCAATGTAAGCGTCAAGCACGGCAGCAGTTCCTGTATACACTTCTTTGGCTTTTTTCCCTTTGGCTGCCTTTACCTTTTGTTTTTTTATCTTTAGCTTAGAACTTCCCTGATCAAATTTAAAGTCTAGTGTAGTCGGTTCGTATTCTGGTTCTTTGTTATAACCATGGTCGGCATACGCCACAAAAAATGATGGCTGTACAAGTCTCGAAGTCAGGATCAGACCTTTTGCCATTTCCATTTCAGGGGTAAATTTAGTTTTGCCATTCAAGTTGGCTGCCCCACCCTTGAGAGTAAGTGAACCCCTGTTCATCGACTCTGACTTATAAGCGAAAGAAAACTTTCTGGAAAGTTTTGGAGACTCTGTTTTTTGATTCGGAAACAGCTTGTCGTCAAAAATAACTTCCGGTAAAGGCAGTTTTTGGTCCAGATAGTTGTAAGTTGTAAATAGGGTGTAAGTTTTTCCTTTTTTCAGAAGTTTGGTAGGCAATTCTGCTGATAAAGTAAACTGAACAGAATCGCCATGAAGTTCAAGAGGTGAAGGCGCTACTGTCAGTTTTTGCTCTTTGGCCTTTTTCACCATGTTGCTTAAGGCGCAACCGCTTAATAGAGCAACTCCCAATAATGGGATCAATTTTAGATTTAAGTTAAGGAATGCACTTTTTTTCATACTGCTGGATTTATCTTTCGCCCCTCAATTTGGGAGGAAGTTTTGGCAAAAGTATGATTTCTAATTATTTTCGCAGGATTTTGTATTAAATTGAACGATTAATTTTAACTTAAAATGTTAGAAAACATCAAATCTCTCTTCGAAAAGCAGGCCTTTGGGGTGTGCACCAAGCTAGGTGATGCGATGGGCGTTTCATCAGGCGCTATCAGATTGTTTTTTATTTATGCTTCCTTTCTTGCCGTAGGTTCTCCGGTTATCATCTACATGAGCCTCGCATTTTTGATTAACTTACGAAAACACTTTAGGCGCAGATCCAGCATTGTGTGGGACTTGTAAGTTTAGAGCCAATGATAGGCAATGTGTTATCAGCTTGGCTGACTAAACAAGAAAGCCCTTATTAAAACGACTCTCCTTCCTCTAAAATATCCCAGGTATGGTCGGCCAACAGCCGCACTTTGGCCAAAAATGTCTCGTATTTTTGACTACGCCCCCATTCATTTGGGCCGATGAGTGAAAGCAAATACTTGCCTCCTTTTTTATAAAAATAGTAGATGTGGCCAATCAATGGTTCAAACCTAAGATCGGCCATATATATCTGCTCTGAAATTTCTTTTCTTTTTTGGATGATTTTTGCCTGATCTGCCAACAATTGCATTTGCTGGAAGATTTGGGTCATCTGCATATCTGTTTGCTGATCCATGGCTTGCAAGGAGCGAGCCGTGGTTTTGCCCATATCTTCAGGTCTGATAACGGCGCCGCCAACTGTATGAGCATAGGGCAACAAGCCAGGATTTTCTGCGGTTTTTTCTCGCATAAGGTCCAGGTCTATTTTATCTACGTCAATTGCCCTTCCTGGCGTAGATTGTTCTTTTTCAGTCATTTGCTTGGCAGCGTTAGCCTTTTGAAACGGTCAAGGTTTAATATTTGTTTAGCCTATTGCCAAATTAGCTCAAATATTTCAGATTGATAATTTCTTGCTCGGTAAGGAAACGCCATTGTCCACGGGTCAGGTTTTTCTTGGTTAAACCTGCATACATAACACGGTCCAGCTTGGTTACATCATATTTTAGGTGCTCAAAAATTCGCCTTACGATGCGGTTTCTACCTGAATGAATTTCTAATCCAAGTGTTTGTTTGTCAACAGAAACTATTTCTACTGCGTCTATATGCGCTTTGCCGTCCTCCAGTTCCACACCGTTTCTAATGGCTTCAAGGTCATTCGTGGTAATCGGACGATCCACTGTTACTTCGTACACCTTTTTCACCTTGTGGCTGGGGTGCGAAAGTTTTTCGGCCAGTTCGCCATCGTTGGTCATCAGCAGCAGTCCTGTTGTATTTCTGTCAAGTCTGCCTACCGGATATACCCTCTCAGGAACAGCAGGCTTTATGATATCTATAACAGTTCTTCTCTGCTCAGGATCATCGAGAGTCGTGATAAAATTTTTGGGTTTGTTGAGCAACAAGTAAACCAGTTTTTCACGACTGATAATACGCTTGCCGTACTTTACTATATCAGTTGGTTTAACCTGGTAGCCCATTTCGGTAAGGGTTTTACCATTCACGACAATCATTCCGTTAGCTATCAGTTCATCGGCATCCCGACGAGAACAAATACCTGCATTTGATATGAATCTGTTCAGACGAATTAGGCCATTGCTTTCTTCTTCTTCCGGCTCAAAGCGTGTTTTGGCACCTGGCTTAAAACGTGAATTTCCCGGAGGTCTGCCTTGGCCGGGTCTTGGTGGCTTCGCCCAGTTTTGACTAACCGCTGAGAAAACAGACGATTTTCCTTTGCCTTCTTCTTTTAGTTTTCTAAGATAGCCATCTTCTTTTTTGCGCTCTGGCCTGAAACCATCGCTTTGACCATAAGACGGCCTGCTACTTCCAAAACTTGCGCCTTTATCGTGATATTTTCTATCTCCGTAACCTTCGTTTCTTGCTGGTCTTTCCGGTCTGTCACCTTCTTCACTACTCCTTCTTTCCGGTCTGAAGTCTTCGCTTTCTCTTGTTCTTGAACTTCTTTCTAAAGTAGCACCATCTGTATTTCTTTCGGGCTTAAATCCTTCATCCCGATTCGATGGTCTTTTGTTGAAACCTGAACCGCCTTCTTGTTTACGATCAGAGTTGTAGCCTTCGCCACGGCTTGCAGGTCTTTTGTTGAAATCGGATCCGCCTTCTCGTTTGCGGTCTGAGTTGTAGCCTTCGCCACGGCTTGCAGGTCTTTTGTTGAAATCGGATCCGCCTTCACGTTTGCGGTCTGAGTTGTAGCCTTCGCCACGGCTTGCTGGTCTTTTGTTGAAATCGGATCCGCCTTCACGTTTGCGGTCTGGGTTGTAGCCTTCTCCACGGCTTGCAGGTCTTTTGCTGAAATCGGATCCGCCTTCACGTTTGCGGTCTGAGTTGTAGCCTTCGCCACGGCTTGCAGGTCTTTTGCTGAAATCGGATCCGCCTTCACGTTTGCGGTCAGAACTATAGCCTTCTCCACGGCTTGCAGGTCTTTTGCTGAAATCGGATCCGCCATCTCGTTTGCGGTCAGAGCTATAACCTTCACCACGGCTTGCTGGTCTTTTGCTGAAATCAGATCCGCCTTCTCGTTTACGGTCAGAGTTGTATCCTTCTCTATTTCCGCTTGGTCTTGGTTTTCTGTCACCACCTTGAAACCTGTCGCCTCCTTCTCTTGGTGAATCAGTTCGGTCGAACTTTTTGCCTTCATAGCCTGGGCGGTCAGGCGAAGGTGGCCTTCCGTAGCTTCCACGATTTGAAGAATCAGAATTTGATGGCCTTCTGTCAGCAGATGAAAAATTTACTTTACCTGATTGCCCGGAATCCTGTTTGAAACCACCTGATTTTCTACCCTCAGTATTTGATATGTATGAACCTTTGCTGGTTTTGCTGCGGCCGCCCGCTGAGCCTCCTGAAGACTTCTGATAACTGGATTTTCCCGGCTTTCCGGGTTTAGGTGAACGACGTTCCGCCACGATGATACTGATTAATTATATTCGAACATGCAAAAGTAGGGAAAAACCTACCGAGTGGCTTTGTTTATTTTCGATCAATTACTCATTTGCTTCACCGATAGTATTTTCCATGCTCACAAATTCTTTGAGGTCTGGCAACTCTTTTAAATCATTAATACCAAAATATTCCATAAATTTTTCACTTGTGCCGTACTGCATGGGTCTTCCTGGGCCATCTGATTTGCCCACCATTTTCACGAGTTCTTTTTCCAGCAGCTTTTGCATGGCATAGTCGCTGGCTACTCCTCTGATGGCTTCGATTTCTGCCTTAGTGATGGGTTGCTTGTATGCAATGATTGCCAGGGTTTCGAGTGAAGAAGTGGAGAGCTTCTTTTTCGATTTTTGTTTCAGCAACAAACTGATGGATGCCTGATAGGCGGGTTTAGTCAAAAATCTGTATCCACCGCCAACATGCATGATTTGAAACACCTGGTTATCTCCTTCATATTTTTCTATCAGTATTTTTATGGCATCTATCAACGTTTCAAGGCTCAGTTCCTGATCAAACATTTCGGAAAGGCATGCCTGAATTTCATCCAAGGAAATGGGTTCGGCGGCACAAAAGATAAGTGCCTCTATATGTTTAGGAAGCAGGTCCACTTGCGTTATTAACCTTGAGGAGCTACTTTTCCAGTTTTTG
>JBBRCC010000012.1:0-57331 GCA_038205175.1 Cytophagales bacterium
ATCGGAAGCAGTTCATTTTTGCCAGCTCTGAAACCCAATGGTCCTAGTACTGTAGCGGCTCTTCCTGTTCTTATAAGGTCAAAAAAGCGATGACTTTCCAAAGCAAGTTCAACCCTACGCTCCTGCCAAATAGCCGTTTTAAGGCTTTCATAATCTGTGGTTTGAATATCGGGAAGAATGCCAGCATTCGATCCTCTGGCTCTTTGCCTGACTCTGTTCAGGAATACAAGTGCTTCACCCGACTGCCCGGTTTCGTTCAATGCTTCAGCGGCTATCAACAACACGTCGGCATAGCGAATGATTTTTCGGTGAACGCCCCAAGATGGCGGTACGTTGGTACCGGGGTACCACACTTTTTCGTTGTAGCATTCAATTTCCAACAGTGTTCCATCCTGGTTTCGGGTGCTATCTGGTGTGCTGCCATCGCCTAAAATGATAACTCCATCAAGCACTTCATTGAGGAAGATAACAGTTTTATCGAGCCTGGGGTCGCCGGCTTCAAAGGCAGTCAATAGATCTATTGAAGGTCTGTTGAATCCCCAGCCTCTGTTTGGGTTTCCTCTTACGCCTTGGGTCTGGCCGTATTCATTTCCACCACCCTGACTGTTTTCAATTCCGATTGCACCAACTTCAAAAACAGATTCTCTTCCAAAATACCCTTCGGGTCTGAATGCATTGCTAAAATCGGGCTCCAATCCGTAAACATCACTTTCAATAACAGCTTTAGCCGAGGAAGCTGCCAAGGCATAATCTTTGAAAAACAAAGCAGCTCTGGCTCTTAAAGCATAAGCAGTTCCCTTGGTTGCTCTTCCAAAATCAGTTGCGCCATAGGTGGAGGGTAGGTTTGCAATGGCAAACTCCAAATCCGGCAAAATAACTGTGCGGTAAATGGAGGTATCTCTGGGGAGTTTTACAGCTGGTGTAACATCAATTACTTTAGGCACCGAACCAAATGCCCGAACTAAATCCAAATAAAACAAAGCACGCAAAAATCTGGCTTCACCCAGGTATCTGTTTTTTAATGTGGCATCCATACTAATGGCTGGCACGTTAACAATCACAGCGTTGGCCCTGCGAATACCTAAATACAAAGTGCTATACCAATTGGCATGCAGGTCTGAAGTGACAGAGAAAGTAAAATTATCGTAAGGCTGCACATTCGATAACCCGTCTGCAAAATTGGAGCCCTTTCTGGCATCGTCGGACATGATGTCGAACAGTGGGAACAAACCTTCGTTATAGAATGCATTTCGAAGGGTGCTGTAAACGGCATTTGTTCCCAGAAGGGCGTCATTGGCATTTTCAAAATAGTTCACCTCTGTGAGATTTCCACGAGGCGCCACATCCAGGTATTTTTTACATGATGCCAAAACCACCAAAGCTAGTGTGCAAGACAGCAAAATGAGTTTTTGTAAATGATTGTTTTTCATAGCTGTAGATTAAAATGATACGTTGATGCCAATGGCGTAAACGGCTGAAATAGGGTAAATTCCTAAATCAATTCCTGCTGATAAATCACCGCCACCCACTTCAGGCGAGTAGCCTGTGTATTTGGTCCAGGTAAATACATTTGTTCCTCGCAAGTATATACTTGCTTTTTGCATCCTCATTCTGTCAGACACGGCTTTGGGAATGTTGTAGGCAAGTGTTAGCGTTCGCAAACGCATGAATGAACCACTTTGCAACAGAAAATCAGAAGCTACAAAGTTGTCGCCTCCTGCTGTTGCTCTCGGCACTGTGTTGCCAGGCCTGTTGGGTTGCCAACGATCAAGGTAGTTGGCTTCATAATTGGCTAAACCAGGTCTCACAGCTGCTTTTCCATTGTAAATCATGTTGCCACTTTGACCTTGAAAGTCAGCAGACAAATCGAATCCTTTAAAGCCAAGACCTGCACTAAAACCATAGAGAAAAGTAGGAATAGGTGAACCCAAAAAAGTTCGGTCGTTGTTGAGATCAACCCGACCGTCGCCATTCAGGTCACTGTATCTGATATCGCCGGGAAGCTGATCAGGATTGAGTCGTGGACCTGCAGCCAATTCTGCATCATTTTGAAAAATTCCGTTTGTTTGATAGCCATAAAAGGAGCCAATGGGCTGCCCAGCTTGAGTTCGGGTTACGTTGGTTCCATTTCCAAGTGGTCCGTCGGTGATAAATTCATCACTTTGCACCGAGGCGCCAAAGCTCACCACCCGGTTTTTTACGGTTGTGCCTAGTGCTCCCAGTCTGTAGTCAAGTTTTCCGATTTTGTCGGCCCAATTGGTTGTTAGTTCAAAACCACTGTTTCTAATATTGGCGGCGTTGTAAAAAATACGGGTAAATGAGCCGTTTCCTTCATGGGCAGGCCGGGTAAGTGGCACCAAGGCATCGGAGGTGAGTCTGTTGTAATAATCAGCATCTATGGTTAGTCGGTTTTGGAACAGACCAATTTCTAATCCGGCGTCGAACTGAGTGCTTGTTTCCCAGATCAAATTAGGATTTCCGGCTCTATCATAGCTTGCTCCCTGGTTCAGAGTATTAGGTTGCCCAAAAACGGCAGGCAAACCATTGTTGATCAAGGTGAACTGATTTCCTGCCCCAATATTTTGATTGCCAAGTTTACCCCAACTGGTTCTGAGTTTTAGGTTGTTGATGGCTGGTATGTCTTTAATAAAATCCTCTTGACTCAAGAGCCAACCCAATGCCACAGAAGGAAAACGACCAAACCTATTGTTTTTCGAAAAATTAGAGGTTCCATCTACACGGTAGGTTGCCGTAAACAGGTATTTTTCATCGAAAACATAATTTAATCTTCCAAAAAATGAGGCTTTGTGAAACAGTGATGCTGTTTCAGTAGTGAGAGAAGGCACCACTTGCCCTGAATTCAAATACCAGAGATTTGTGTTTCCCCGAATGATGTTCTCAGCTACAGCAGTTAAGTTTTCATCTATTTCTCTGTAAATTGAAATACCACCCAAGCCATCAATTCGGTGTTTACCTACTTCTTTGTTGTAATACAACAAGTTGTCCAACGTGGTGTAGTTGTGCCAGTTTCGGCCAGTAACCAAATCACTGGTGGCATTATTTTGGGCAGGACTCACAAAAAATTCCGGGGTGTAAGACACAGACCTGCCATACAAAACGTCGAACCCATAGCTGAATCGGTATCTGAATCCCTTTGGCAAACTTACCTCAGCAAATACATTGCCTATGGCAGAAAGCACGTTTGCCCTATTGTTGTTGAATTTGATGGACGCTAGCGGGTTGCCATAAACAGGTACTTCGCCAAAGCCAGAACCTGTGTCGATCCTAGCCCGAACGGCCGGAGAGGCCCGATATAAATTTCCAACTACATCGGCAGGATTTTGGGAGGTACTTGGGGCAACGGTAATGTTGGTGCCCACTTTCAACCAGTCCTTCACATTCATGTTGTAGTTGGTTCTGATAGAAACCCGTTCATAATTTGATTTCGGAATAATGCCATCTTGCCTAAAATAACCCAATCCAAGATAGTAGCTAGATGTTTTGCTGCCCGAGCTCATGGAAATCTGGTGGTTTTGTATGAGGGCGTTTTTTCTAAAAACTTCATCTTGCCAATCGGTATTTGGCACGAGGTTGAGGTTGTTGTAGGTTCCCGGATTGATTTCGTTTACCAGTTCAGCAAACTGACGCCCGTTGAGCAGGTCAATTTTATTGGTCAGATTTTGTACGCCAACTTCAGAACTGAAGTTTATGATTAGCTTGCCTTCCTTTCCTTGCTTTGTGGTAATGAGCACCACGCCGTTGGATCCTTGAACACCGTAAATGGCGGCAGCAGAAGCATCTTTCAGAATTTCCATCGATTCTATATCGCTGCTATTGATGGCCGAAATGTCTTTCATAAACACACCATCGACCACATAAAGGGGGTCATTTCCCGCATTGATGGAGCCTACACCTCGAATTCGCACTTTCGGCGATGCTCCGGGAGCACCTGAACTACTCACCACCTGAATACCAGCCGCCTTACCTTGTAAACCTTGCATAGCATTGTTGCTGGGCACTTTCGCCAGTTCTTCGCCTTTAATGCGACCTACTGAACCCGTAACATCACTTTTTCTTTGGACACCGTAACCAACAATAACTACCTCCTGGCCGGTTTAAAATTCAGGATCCAACACGACATTCAACGTGGTAATTCCCAGCACATTGATCCGCTTTTTTGCATAACCAATGTAGCTAAAAATGAGTACAGAGTCGTTTTCGCTAAGGCTAATTTTGAAGTTGCCATCGAAGTCTGTAGCAACACCTCTGGCGGTACCATCAATTTGTATGGCTACTCCAGGTAAAGGGCCTTCTTCATCTGATGCAGATACCTTGCCGGTAAGGGTTGTTTGTGCAGCAGCCGAAAACGCAAACAACATGCACAAGCATAGAGTCAGTAAAAATTTTATCATGTTAAATTGGTGTTTAGAGGTAACTGACAATATTGGTCAATGTTCCTTTCAAAAGCAACAAATATTTTCTGCTAACAAACCTATAAAACACGGTATTTTATGTAAATTTTTTCTGCAATTTTCAGGTTTTCAAACCTTTCGAGATGTCATCGATCCGTAAAGTTGACTGAAACTAAAACTGTTGGACAATCGACTCATTCTTCTTCGATGATATCAATATCAGAAATTAAAACCCGCTGTGCTATGGCTTGGCCGGTAGTAGTGGCAGCCAGCCCTCCTAGTGCTGTTTCTTTGTAGCGGGTTTCCATGCTTTGGCCAATTTCGCCCATCGCTTCCACACACTCATCTACTGGAATTACAGCATCAACCAAAGCCAGGGCCATTTGAGCAGAACTATAGGCAATAGCTGCCGCACTGGCATTTCTCACGATGCATGGCACTTCAACCAACCCTGCTACAGGGTCACAAACCAAGCCAAGCATACATTGAATGGTAATAGCCACAGCGGTGAAAACTTGCTTTGGACTTCCACCCAGTGCATAGACGATAGCACCTGAACCCATTGCAGCGGCGCTACCGGTTTCTGCCTGGCAACCTCCTACTGCGCCAGATAAAGAAGCATTTTGCTCGATGATTAATGCAATTCCAGCAGCTACAAGCAAACATTCTACAATTTTTTCATCATCAACGCCGTGCAATTCCTGAAGAGTAACCAACACACCTGGCATAATTCCCGAAGCCCCGGCGGTGGGCGCTGCCACAATGCGCCCCATGCATGAATTTACTTCTTTTGCCGCCAATGCTCTGGCCACCAATAGCTTAAACTCTGGACTTAGCACTACAATCGGGCTGTTAAATACTTTCTTACCGCTGTTGTTCACCATGCCAGACCGAGAAGTCATATCCTGGGTGAGGCCGGTTTGAACTGCATCTTTCATCACTTGATATGCTCGAAGAAGCCCGGTCCGAATCTCAGGTACAGTGGTATTTTTTTGCTCAATTTCATAGTCGAGCACAGGCTGATATAAAGGAAGATTGGCTTCTGAACAAGTCAATTCCCATTCTTTGAAGCTGTTGAAAAGCATAGACATTGGTGTATGAATTTAGACTTGCCAAGTTACTTCTTTTTCAGATTTTCTATCGCAACTTATTGAAAATCAGTTTTTCTTAAAACGCTTGTCTGTGAGGGTTAGCATAAATGCTTCAAGTTGTTGCTTTTCCTTTTCAGTGAGCAAAAGCGGATTTGCAAAAGTTGTATCAGCATTGATGCTTCCTTTTATAAACAATGATGGATCTTCGTAGTAATCAATCACTTCCCGAATGGTTTTAAACCTGCCGTCGTGCATGTAAGGAGCAGTCAAGGCAATGTTTCTCAAACCGGGCACTTTAAATTTTCCCAAATCTGCACTGTCCTTTGTGATAGCAAACCGCCCTGCATCATCTTTTGGATGACCTGCGAACAATCCAATATTTCGAAAATCATCGCCGGTGAAATCTGGACCAAAATGACAGTCAAAACATTTAGCCTTGTCTATGAATAGTTTCCTTCCTGCAGCGGCATCGGCTGAAATGGCTTCTTTGTCTCCTGCCATATATTTTTCAAAATCAGTATCTGAAGTTTCGAGTGTTCGTTCAAAAGCGGCCAAGGCCTTGGCCAAATTTTGCGCATCAGGTGCCTGTTTATATATTTTTTGAAACCAAGCTTTGTATTTTATGCTCGCATTCAATCTTAGCACCGCTTCTTCAATGCTCAGGTTCATTTCGTCTGGGTTTTGGATTGGCATAAGTGCCTGTTCTTCCAAGGTGGCGGCACGGCCATCCCAGAAATAACTATCCCTGGCCGACATGTTCAAAACTGTTGGTGTATTTCTTTTAGTAAGCTTTCCTCCTACTCCCCGGCTAAATCGGGCTGTATCAGCAAAAGCAAAATCCGGGTTATGGCAAGATGCACAACTCACCGTTTTATCGGATGATAAAATGGGATCTGAAAATAACTTTTTTCCCAGCTCGATTTCTGTTCGAGGCTCGTCCTGCATATTCAGGTTTACAAAAGCCAGCGAAATCAACAAGCCGCAAATTAAATAGAGGAGGCGCATGAAGGCAAATGTAATGGTTGACACAACAATGTAAAATGACTTATACACATTTCAATCGGTTCATGAGTTATTCGTCAGTTTCAAACCATATTTTGCTGTTATTCGCACCCGTAGATTTTGAAAAAAAATGTGTGGTATTGGCGGAATTGTTCATTTCGAAGGAACTCAAACAGGAGTAGCAGAAAAATTGCTGGCTATGGCCAATGCCCAAAAGCACAGAGGACCAGACGGTGAAGGTTTTGTGCTATTTGGAGGAAGCATTGCCGAGCCAGCTTCAGGAGAAGACACGCCCAATGAACTTAAAAAGCTAGATGGTTTTGTGCCCATTTCTAAGGCAGGAAAAAAGTATGATGGAGGCTTTTGCCACCGAAGGTTAAGCATCATTGATCTGTCGATTGGGGGGCACCAACCCACCACCAATCAGGATGCAAAAGTTTGGCTCACTTTCAATGGGGAGATTTACAACTACCAGGACATTAAAAAAAGGCTGGTTGCTGCGGGCCATGTATTTTACTCAAATAGTGAGGCAGAAGTATTATTGGCTTGCTGGAAGGTTTATGGCACCCGCATGGCAGAATATCTGGATGGCATGTGGGCCTTTGCGTTGGTAGACCTCGAAAAACAGGTGTTTTTTGCCAGCCGAGATAGAATTGGTGTAAAACCGTTTTACTATCACATTTCAAACAAAACCTTGGTGTTTGCCTCGGAAGTGAAAGGTTTGCAGGCAGCTGGCATACTTTTAAAACAAAACAAAGAAGAAGTAGGAAACTTTATCGTGTTTGGCACTACACCCAACGCTCCCAGCACCTTTTTTGAAAACATCTATTTGCTCGAACCAGGCCACAACCTTACTGCAAGATTTTCTGAAGGTATAATTCAAAAGCATGTTTATTTCAAATCCTCTTTCAACCAGGAATTGGGCAGTTTTTCCTCACAAAATGCATCCGAGCTTTCAGCAGAAATACGCTCATTGCTGCTGGCAGGCGTAAAAAGTCGACTTACATCCGATGTACAAGTGGGGGTTTGCCTGAGTGGGGGATTGGACTCATCTGCCATTTTGGGAAGTGTGAACCACTTGCTCCAAAAAGAGGCGCTTCCTATGGTTGGATCTCAGCCCAGTGCGTTCACAGTAAGTTTTCCTGGTCAAACTGAAGATGAGTTGGAATTGGCAACCACCATGGCAAAACTAACTTCTGCCAGGCATTTTACTGTTTCCCCAGACGCAAATGGATTTCTTAAACAAGCTGAAGATTTGGCTTATACCATGGAAATGCCTTTTAAGGGGACGAATAGTTATTCGGCCTTTAAGTTGTTCGAGCGAATAGCACAAGAGAACATAAAAGTGACATTGGATGGGCAGGGCGCAGACGAGTTGTTTGCCGGCTACCAACGGTTTGGATCTGTTCTTCTTCGTCAAATGGTGGTGGAACAAAGACCATGGGCACTTTGGAAAGAACTGGACGCAACTGCCTTCAAAACAGGGAAAACACATGATTGGTGGCTAGATTGGTTTAGGCATAAAACACAGAAATGGACCTTGCACCAACAATTTTCGGAATGGAAGAAGCCACATTTGAAGTACGTGAACGACGAAGTAAAACAGGCTGCTTTTAAAACCCATGCAGTCAAGTTTC
This sequence comes from Cytophagales bacterium, assembly GCA_038205175.1. Lineage (GTDB taxonomy): Bacteria > Bacteroidota > Bacteroidia > Cytophagales > Flexibacteraceae > JBBRCC01. The sequence goes on from JBBRCC010000012.1 coordinate 8,143, forward strand.
AAACAAATCTAAACCTTGCCCTGCAAGATGCCTGCACAGGCCACGAGCTTGCCTACATGCTTTTGGCCACCGACAAACTCTCGATGCGGTTTGGGGTAGAAAGTAGGGTGCCTTTTTCAGACTACCTGCCTTTGATAGAAAAAACTGGCTCCATTCCGGCCATTTACAAATGGAGAAATGGACGAAATAAGTATCTTCTTTATGAAGCTGCGAAAGAATTGGTATCCAAAGAAATTTATGAAAGCAGAGTAAAAAAAGGATTTTCCACGCCGTTTGGGTCATGGATGTTCGACACGCACGAAAGCTGGATCAATTATTTTAGCAACGACATGAACGAATATGCCGATGTTGTGGGCTTGAAGCGAAACTGGCCTGCATTGAAAAAATCAATGGCTCAAAAGCCGGAGATTTTATGGAGAATTATCAGTGTTTCTTTGTGGAAAAAAGCGTTTAAGCTCTAAGCGTTTACCTACCGCCAGTAACTACTGCAAAACTTGCCGGAAAGTATTTTTTCCATCCTTTCGACAAATAGTAGCTGAACAAAATAGCAGCGAATCCGGTGAGTACATAAATGACCAACAAAGTGATTTCTGTGGAACCCGCAAACCTGATTGACAGTTTTTTGAAAATGGTCAAAGTAGGTTCATGGAAGAGGTAAATGCCAAAATTGAACGAGGCAATGGTTAACCATGTTTTATTGTTGCCAAGCCTTGAAAACCAAATATCGTAACCAGACCACATGGCCAAAACACCAAAGAAAATGGCCAATTTCAACCAATAATGTACCTCTGCAAACGACCATGTTTGAAATTTATAGGAAGTGCGCAGCAAAGTTGTACCTATCCAAAGTGCCAAAAAAAGCCAGGCAAACCACTTGGCTTGTATGCGGGGAATTGGCACTTTTTTTATTGCCAAATAAGCTCCTAAAGAAAACGAGAGAAGCGTTTCAATTTGGATCTGGTGAATTTTTAGTTTATACTGTAGATTATAATCAATCCAAAGAATAAGTAAACCATAAAGATAAAAAACACCTAAATATTTGACTAACAAATATATAATTGGCGAAAGCAGTACACAAAAAAACAAAAAACTGATAAACCACAATTGGTATGAAACAGGCAGGTAAAACAATTTTTGCAGCACTAACATGAATGTGAAATTCTCCAATTTATATGCTCTGAAAAAAACATCTGTTCCCGGCAACTTTTGCAGCACCACCACCAATAATAAGCCACCGATGGAAACCAACAAAAATGGAATGACAAGGGTTTTCATCCGCTTTTTTAAGGCTTCCAGGTAATTGGCGGCTGAGTAGTTCGGACTGTATTTTGCAAATAGAAAATAAGCCGAGATCATAAAGAAAAAAGGAACGGCCACCCTACAAATGCCATCTGAAAAAAACTCTTGAACAAAAGCAGCCCAACTAAATACTCTGCCGCTAGATGCTTTTACAGCAGAAATAGCACTTCCTTCAAAAGTCACATTCAGGTTGAAGGCGTGTATGTACACCACCATCACCATCATTATAAGGGAAAATATCCTGAGTTTTTGGCTTAGGTAGTCTGGTTCGGCAGTAGAAAAAACATGGCGGTCGTCGGGTTGTTTTTCACGCATGCTGATACCGACTTTTAAACTGCCTTTTGGGCTTGTTCCTGCAGTTCAAATTTTACGAAAAACGATTCAAAAACTGCAATTATGGATCGATAAGAGTTTTTGAGTGCAATATCAATTTCGCTATGTGTCATCCATCGGAGGTCTACTATATCCTCTTCTACCTGAGGCATCATTTGGCTATCATCTAAGCAATCCAATGCATACCAGGTCGTTTTTTTCAATATTCGCTTACCTTCATACACATAGGTGTGCCAGGTGGAGCAAATTTTTTCTCCCGGAAGAGCCTTAACCTGACATTCTTCTTGAATTTCCCGCACAGCAGCATCAATGGTTCTTTCGTTTTTGTCAACTTTCCCTTTTGGCAGATCCCATTTTCCAAGGCGGTAAATCATCAAAAACTTGTCTCTTTTTCGCACTATGCCACCTGCTGCTTTCACTATTTTAAACTGGCTTTTTACAAATGCCTTAGCCTCATGATACTCTTCTACCACGTAAGTGACGGAGATAAGCTTTTTCAATTTTCGCATCTCCATCAATTGGATCAGGGCATCGATATGCGAAAAGGTAGTGTCTAATACCAGCACCTGCCCTTTCAAAGCATCTGGCTGAAGTTCATCCAAATCATTGATTACCACATCGTAAGGAAAATTGGATTCAAATTCCGCTTTTGGAATCAGATTGATCAGTTTGTCGTTGATGAACAACTTCATAGAATTGGTGTCAGCATTGCCTTGGCAGCTTATGCAGATTAGTGTTTCTGTTACAAAGGAAAAACATTCTTAGCACAAACTAAACGTTCCGCCTATTTTTGTGACCAACATTGCTCATAAAATGCTTATGATAGATTCTGCCAGTGAAATTGCTGAAACAACTGCCGCTATGTTGCTCGACTGCGGAGCTGTGAAACTGAGCCCTGAGCAGCCTTTTACATGGGCGTCTGGCTGGAAATCTCCTATTTACTGCGACAACAGGGTAACCCTTTCGTTTCCTGAAGTTCGCAATTTTATCAAACACAGTCTTTCTGCTGGCATTGCTCAAAAGTTTCCACAAGTTGAAGTTATAGCAGGAGTTGCCACGGCAGGCATTCCTCAAGGTACCTTGGTGGCCGATGAAATTGGCCTTCCCTTCGCTTATGTTCGTTCGGAAGCCAAAAGCCACGGCATGAAAAACATGATAGAAGGAAAACTCGAAACAGGCAACAAGGTTGTGGTAGTGGAAGACCTGATTTCCACTGGATTGAGTTCGCTCAAGGCAGTGGATGCTTTGAGGCAAGCAGGGTTGGAAGTTTTGGGTATGGGCGCCGTTTTCACGTATGGTTTCCTGCAGGCTACCGAAGCGCTGGAAGTAGCTCAGGTTCCTTTTTTTACGCTAACAAATTATGAAGTTCTTGTGAAAGTGGCTCTCGGAAAAAATCTGATTGAAGCACATCAACTTGACACATTAAACAATTGGCGACAATCGCCTGGATTGTGGTCTTAAAACGCAGTTTCAACTTTTAAATTCTCATGAATATGATCAAAAAAAACTTACTCGGAATAACATGTATTATCTTGTTTGGCTTTCATGCCCAGGCACAAATGTGCGACGTTCACCCCTTTTTTAAGGAAGGCTCAATGTTGGGATACACGCATTACAGTGCCAGTGGAAAACCCGAAAGCAAATCGGTTCATACGGTAAAGTCCGTTCAAAATTCCGGAGGAAATAAAACAGCAGAAATTCATGGAGAAGTGTTGGGCAAAAAGGACAAAGTTGAACACAAAATGGATTATTCGGTAACTTGCAATGGCAACATATTCAGCATGGATTTTAAAAACCTCATTCCAAGCGAGGCCTTAGAAGCTTATAAAAACATGGAAATGACCCTTGAAGGTGTCAACTTGGAATATCCCGACAAGCTAAGTGTTGGTCAGTCACTGCCCGATGGAAAAGTGAAAGTAAAAATGAAAAGCTCAGGCATGGCAATGATGGATATGGAGATGAACATTGTGAACCGAAAAGTGGATGCCATTGAAACCATAGAAACTCCAGCTGGAAAATTTGATTGTGCTGTAATTTCGAAAGAATCGAAAATGGTGACAACCACAATGGGCATTCCCATGAAAATGAATTTTAAAAATAAGGAGTGGTTTAGCGCCAAAGCAGGCATGGTAAAAAGCGAAGATTATTCTGAAAAAGGCAAACCAAAAGGGTACACTTTGCTCACCGAGCTGAAATAAGTTTTAGCCCCTTACTAGTTTTTTTTCTCTCAGGTAATTGAGCGTCAAAACCTCTTTTTCCGGATGTAGCAGGGTTTGCTTTTCAACCTGGCAAATGGCCAGTTCATGGTCTCCGGCATCGGCCCAGCTCACTATATTTACATGCAAACAACCGATAGCATCGCTGAGTACAGGGCAACCCCGAAAATCTGGTATATGGCTTATTTTGGCTAGTTTTTGAAAATCCCTACCCGATTTTCGACCCAATAGGTTCAGGTGTTTTGTGAAATCGGAACCAAGCCAATGGATGTTGAGTATGCCCGACTTTTTGGCCAATTCGATGGTGTAATCTGGTTTGTATAAGGCAACCGTAAGATACTTTTTACCCATATCGGTCTGCATTACCCAAGTGGCAATATTGGCGTTGGAGGCTGAACCATCTATGGAAGTGATGGCATGCACATCGTAGTCTTTCAGCTTGAATAGAGATTTTGGCATGTGGAAAACTTTTTGTCGAAATAAAACCCGATTTCAGGCACGTCTGTTTAGTTTTTCATCCAATTGGCACTTCAATTCACCGAATTTATCAAACATAGATTATCAAAAAATGCTTTATTTGTTGCCAGCACATTGGCTGCATTTGATGTGCCTTTTCGATTACCAAAAATTCTTCTTTTTACTATATGTTAGAAACAAGTACAACACTACCAGAGCCTCTGTTGCTTGAAAACAAAAACAGGTTCGTCCTCTTTCCCATTCAGCACGACAACATCTGGCGCATGTATAAACAGGCTGAGGCTAGTTTCTGGACAGCCGAAGAAATAGACCTCGCCCAGGACCACAACGATTGGCTGGGACTCAATGAAGGAGAACGCCATTTTATTTCGCATGTGCTCGCCTTTTTTGCCGCCAGTGATGGCATAGTAAATGAAAACCTGGGTGTCAACTTTTTCAACGAAGTGCAGTTGCCCGAAGCCAAGTGTTTTTATGGCTTTCAGATCATGATGGAAAATATCCACTCTGAAACTTACTCCTTGCTTATCGACACTTACATAAAAGACCCTGCTGAAAAGAACAAACTGTTCAACGCCCTCGAAACTGTGCCTTGCGTGGCCAAAAAGGGAGAATGGGCTTTGCGTTGGATTCAAAGTGAAGATTTCGCCGAACGATTAATAGCTTTTGCAGCAGTAGAAGGCATTTTCTTTTCAGGTAGTTTCTGCTCTATTTTCTGGCTCAAAAAACGTGGATTGATGCCAGGCCTTACTTTTTCAAATGAGTTGATTTCGAGAGATGAAGGCTTGCATTGCGACTTTGCCTGCTTGCTGTACAACGAATACATGAAAAATAAACTGCCCGAAGAAAAGGTATTATCAATAATTCGTGATGCGGTTGCGATTGAACAAGAATTTGTAACCGATGCTTTACCTGTGAATTTGATTGGTATGAACAGCAGGTTGATGAACCAATACATTGAGTTTGTTGCAGATCGGCTTTTGGTTGCCCTTGGCTGTTCCAAAATTTATGACGCCACAAACCCTTTCGATTTTATGGAAATGATTTCGCTGCAAGGCAAAACAAATTTCTTCGAAAAGCGGGTAGCCGAATACCAAAAAGCTGGTGTGATGGGCGATAGCGACAAACCTAAATTCTCGCTGAGCGAAGATTTTTAATGCCTACGCATTTCAATTAAAAAACCGGCCAAAAGCCGGTTTTTTAATGCCTTTACAACTGACTCATCAAATACTGCTTGTAAGTCTGATTTTGCTCTGCTTCTGCAGCCAATTGGCGAAACCGCTGAATATCGGGTCGGTCGGCAAATAGACCTAACACCCTGAAAGCAGCAAATCGGGCAATGAAAGAAGTTTCTTTAGTAACCAGATACTGCAACGTGCGCACACATCTGTCTTGCGCCTGACTGTCTTTCATACCAAAAGCATACTGACCATAAGCGGTAATTAGGTTAAACTGTCCCGATTTTTTGCCGTTTTCCAATTGCCAATTAAACCAACTAATATAAGTGGTGTCACGAACCCGGGAATAGGTATTGGCCAAAGCAGAAGCTATGCCTGTATGGGTTTCTTTTTCAAAGCGTTTCATCACCTCCAGCTTATCTTCAGCATCGGTTTTGATAAAGGCTTCCAACGCACTGCCAGCCACCGCATAGGAGTTATGGTTTAATAGCCGTCTGAACAGGCCTTCATATTTTGGAGCATTTTCTTTGGCCAGCAAACTAATGGCACTTGCCTGAACCTTTGTCTTTGCATCGCTTTCTGCAATTTTTTCTACCTGTTTCAGGTTCACTTCATTAATAACCGCAGGATAGGAAGGCAAGTAATCCAGGGCCGCTTCACGCACAAGCCAAAATGAATCGCTCAAACCTTTTACTGTGGCCAATTCTGCCAGTTTTTTGTTTTCCTTGTCATCCTGGAGATCCTTCAAAGATTGAAAACGGCTTAAGCCGCTAGGGCTGTTTGTAAACTTTGAATACAGTTCTGAATTGGAGGCCGAATCGTCCAATCGGGCAAGCAAAGTATGTTCGGGATCGAAAATGATATAATCGGGCTTAGCCAGCGAAGGGATCTTAAATGTTCCCCCGGCTTTTTTCAAAGTGAAAGCATAGTTAAATGCCTTTCCTCTAATAAAAGTTTCTACCTGAAAGGGAATCTCGAAAACCGGTGCATGAGCTGTGTCTTGCATTTGTGATAAAGAGATAACAATCTGACTACTATCGGCTTGGTACTCATACCTGAACTGTAGCACTGGATGGCCGGGTTTCAGAAACCACTGGTTGAAAAACCAGTTCAGATCTTTGCCCGTCACTTCTTCAAATGCCATTCTAAGGTTATGAACTTCTACAGCACTGAATTTGTGTTTGTGCAGGTAAAGGCTCAATCCCTCAAAAAATGCTTTGTCGCCAATGGTTTTGCGAAGCATGTGCAAAATACGTCCACCTTTGGCGTAAGAATGGCTGTCGAACATGTCTTCTGCTGAGCGAACCTGGTAACGAATGATAGGCTCCTGCTTCTGCACCGATTCGTCGAAATACTGCTCCTTTTCTTTGAAACCAATAAAATCAGCCTCATCTCGCCCATGTTTGTACTCGTTCCACAGGTATTCTGCATAGTTGGCAAACGACTCGTTCAAAGGCAAATTGGGCCAACTTTCCATGGTCACCAAATCGCCAAACCATTGGTGAAACATTTCATGGGCAATGATGTCGTCCCAGTTTTGGTCGAGCAATTCCCGGTCTGTAGACTGGATATCTTCTCCAAACAAGGAGGCAGAGGTATTTTCCATGGCTCCCGACACATAATCACGCACCACAACCTGAGCGTATTTGGGCCAAGGGTATTTGTAGTTCAACTTTGTTGAGAAAAACTCCAACATTTCAGGCGTGTGCCTGAAAATTGTTTTTGCATACGGCTCGTACTCTTTTTCAACTAAATAGGTAAGCTCAATATCTCTCCATTTGTCTTTCACCACCGCAAATTCGCCTATGGCCATCATAAACAGATAAGGTGCATGCGGCAGTTTCATTTCCCAAACATCTGTGCGCATACCTGCCTTTGGTTCAATGGAGTAGCTTAAAACGCCATTGCTAAGGGTCGTGTACTTGCTATCGACAGTGATATGCATTTCCTGGGTACAGCGCTCATTTGGTGAGTCTATGGTAGGAAACCAAACCGAGTTGGCCTCCGGTTCACCTTGAGTCCAAATTTGCCTGGGTTTGTTAGGCACTTTGCCTTGGGCATTGATAAAATACAAGCCTTTATTATCGGTGATGGCATAGTTTCCACCTGAGGCTACTTTTCCTGGCCGAGACACATAATCTATCTCAATATTAAGTTCTTGTCCTTTGCTGTAAATGGTGTCTAAGGTGATAATCAGCATTTTGCCCGTGTTCTCAAATTTGAGGGGCATCAATTGATTTCCTTTCAACAAGTTCACCTTGTTGATGAGCATAGCCTGAGCGTTCAATTCAAGCAGTTCCTGGTTGAAGAAATACGGTGTTAATTTCAAAGAAGCCAAACCTTGCATTTCTTCTTTTTCCCAATCGAACTGAACATCAAGACGGGTGTGGAGCAGATCGAATTTGCGCTCCCGACTTGGCAAATAAGCATACCGAATAGGAATGGGAGTTGCTATTCTAGTATCTGGTATCTCTCCAACGACTATCGGACTCACAGGAGCTTTTTTTGTGCCAATAAGTGGGCGACAAGCAGAAGCCCACATCAGAGAAACCAATAGAAATAAAAATCGGGTGTTAAGGTTGAAGGGCATAGTAAGTGACCAGGAAGTTTACAGGTTCTGAAAATATGATTTTCTGGGAGCCGGAAATGGTGAAAATAGCCGATGTATCTGCGACATGAAAACGGGCATTCAAGCTTAATTTGCGCTCAAATAACATATTTTTTTCTAGTACCAACGCTGTGGCGCTTTCGCATTGCCCATTGGCTGAACCAGTTAACGCCAATTGCTGCAAGCCCGAATCTTCATTTTTTCTTGTCCAGACTTGTTCATGTTCATTTGTTAAAGAAGGATCTGTGTTAAACTGATCTTTCTCATTTGCAGGAATTTGAAAGTAGCTGAGCCAGGTCAAATCTTTCTGCCAGTTTTTGGCTTCAGAAAGCTCAAACTTTCCGTTGTCAAGGCTAACTTGTTTGCTCCAACTAAGCTTTTTGGCTTCAAGCAACTGCTGTTTCATACAGGCAGGCACCTGGACAAGATCTTCTTTAGCAACTTGATTACCTGACGTGCATGAAAGAAAAACCATGGCCAAAAAACCAATGAAAAACCTTATTTTCATCTAACAATGGCAAGTTTGGTAACACAGGCCTGCGTGCCATCAAGTTGGCTGCTAAAAACAAGATAAACTCCAGGTTGGGCTTTTCGGCCTGCATAGTCTCTCTGGTTCCAGGCCAACATATTGCCAATGGCATTGTTTTCGTACATCAGCCGGCCAGCCATGTCTGTAATTTTCACCACACTGTTGGGCGATACTCCTTTTATGGTGATCAAACCATCGTAGCCAGGTTTCACTGGATTTGGGAAAATGCTGATGTCACTTAGACACTCTTCTTCTTTTCCCGGTTGAATATTTTCTGAACCTCCATCGCTTTGGTAAGAAATTAAGCCTTTGTCGGTGGCAAAAAACACCTCTCCTGTCGCTTTATTGATAGCAATATCTGTTATCTGATCGCTCAGCAATGGGCTATTTGCCGTGGTAAGATGCAAAATTGCCCTGCTCATGTCTTCATTGAACAACCATGCTCCTGCTCCATCGGTGCCAATCCATTTACGGTTGCCTCCATCTATAGCAATGCTGGATACCTTGTAATTTTCCAGCACTGGCCTGCCATCGTAAATGGGCAGATAGGCCTTAGCTTCAACACCTTGCTGCACAGCTTCAGGATTGAAAAACACAGCAACTCCTTTGCCAGTACCTACCCAAATCTGCCCCTTTTTGTCTTTCACCATGGCAAAAACATTCCCATCGGGAAGTCCGCCTGAGTTTTCTGAAGTGCCAAGAGGCTTCACCAATTGCCCTTCGTCGTTCATCACTAAGATGCTGTTGTTGCCACTTACCCTGCCCGGACCAGTTGTCATCCAAATGCGGTTGGTGTTGTCTATTAAGATAAGCCAAGGTTGAAAATAGTCAGGAATAAATCCAATACGGTATCCCTGCCACGTGTTGTCAGGATAGCGGGCATGCAAACTCAGATTATTGCAGCGAGCGTTTCCATTCAGAATCCACTGCACACCCTTCAGATCAGTGGCCGAACCTAGTATTCTCGTAAAGGATTCGCCAGGAATTTCGTTGCAAAGGGTGGAGCCGGGTTCTTTATCATCATGTATTACATAGCTCAGATCTTTTTTTCTTTCAATTAAACCATAGCCATAAGTGGAGATAAATAGTGAACCAGTACTCTCCTGATATTCAGCATTAATTGGATCTGAAAAAGCCGGGGCGTTGCCATAAAATGAATTGTAATTGGTCCAAAACCCGTTTTGAAATTCATAGAATCCATCGAAAAGATTTCTTTGCAAATAGGCAGCGGCTATGTTTATTCCTCCAGATAAGACAGCTACTTTATCTTCATAACTATATAGTTTGAACATGTTGGCCGAAAAAGGCCCGTTCAATACAATATTATTTGCGATTCCAGAAGCATAGTCAGTTTTTACAAAACCATTGAATTGATCTCCGAAATAGAGAACTGAGCCATCGCCTGAAAAGGTTGCCCCGTTGAGCAGGTCAAATTTGCCTTGTTTATATATCAATCGTTCTATTTCGTTGTTTTGGTTAAGAACCAAAACAGAGTCCGAAGCAAACAAAATGAGCTTGTTCAAATCAGCTTTCATGATGCGGTATGCCATTTTAGGAACGCTTTGCTGCACTTTAAAAGAGCCATCTTGTTCTCTGAAAAATATGCCGGAATCTGAAAGACTTACATACAAGCGCCCGTTTAAACTCTGGATACCATTGAGACGTGTGCGGCTATTGGCAGGAAGGCCATACAATGCTTCAGGAATCAAGGTTTTCCAGTTGGCGTTATCCAGCAAATTCGCTTTCAACGGCACTCTTTTTATACCCTCGGTGCTGGCAGCGAATAGGGTGTCGTTCATCACAGTAGCTGAAAACAACTTTACAGAACCTCCATTCAAGCCTAGGGTTACATTACTTTCTCTGATTTCGTTCCGAGAAATATTGATTACAACCAGACCAAAGTCACAAGACAAATAGGCTAGATTTCTATCAATATGTATGTGATTGATTCGCTTTGATCCGAAAAAATCTGCTCTGACAATGGCATTTAGATTTCGTGTTCGATTGCCTGTTATAAAATCAATATTGCCACTCTCATAACCTACAATTAAGGTGTTGCTGGGCGAATGGAACGCCATGGCAGTAACACCTACATCGTTTAGTCCATCAATTTTACTCAATGTTTGCACTTCGCCGCTGGCATGATCGTAGACCAGCATGCCAGCCCCCACACCTGCATAAATCTTATTTCCAGCCCGCTCAACCAAACCAATCGTGGCATAGGGCAAATGAACCCTCCAAGAACCCACTGGCAACTGTGCCTGGCCAAAAACCTTGATAAAACTCAAAAAAGCCATGAAAAGCCACAGTAAGTTTGTTGATTTAGAATTCATCGTAAATTGATTGCGTTTGTCTAACTTAAAGTTCAACACTATTGTTGCTGAACGATGCTGCTGACGGTAAATTTTGAACTTCGATAAAACAGACCCTGCAAAGTGCCTCATAAAGCTCTGTTTCACCTAAAAGCATTTGCTCCTTCGAGGTATCGAGTCTGTGAGAGTGAGACGCAACACCACCACACTTCACACAAATGGCGTGCACTTTGGTCACATACTCTGCAATCGCCATCAACTCAGGCATTGGTCCGAAGGGAACTCCTCGAAAATCCATATCCAAGCCTGCCACAATTACACGGATTCCTTCGTTAGCCAATTTGGTGCACACATCAACAATGTCTTTGTCAAAAAACTGACCTTCGTCTATTCCCACAATATCGCAGTGAAGTGCTTTCTCATAAATTTCGGCAGCAGTTCTCACAGGAATTGATAAAATGGCATTTTGATCGTGACTTACAATGTTTTCTTTATGGTAGCGCTTATCAAAGGCCGGTTTAAAAATTTCAACATTGAATCGGGCAATCCGGGCTCTATTTAGTCTGCGAATTAATTCTTCTGTTTTGCCGGAAAACATAGAGCCGCAAACTACCTCTATCCAACCTCCGCCCTTTTTTCTGAATGTAGCCGGATTGCTATGAAAATGTGGTTCAATGAACATGCGGCAAAAAAACTGAAAACCAGGGAGAGATACCTTCTTTTTTTTGGATTCACTCCGACTGCATGAATTTGAATGGGTAAAAAAAAATCCGGCTCTTGGCCGGATTTATGTTGATTTGGTTAACTTGAACTTGTTTGGCTACTGGTTAGGTGTATTAACGTTGGTTAGCTTAAACAGCTCGATACAAATGTAGGTGTTCGGTTTTGTAAGTCAATAGACATGAAGCAGTTAGACAAAAATTTAGTTGAATTGCAATAATCTCCCTGAGTTATTGAAAGTGTTCTTAAAATGTTGTATTAAATATTGCTAAATTGTTAACAAACCTTTGAAATAACTGAAAAAGAATTTAACCTATATTTATTAAATTTTTATAGCTTGGACTAAAATAATTACTTTAAATAACTGATTTTCAATAGAATACCTAAATAAAAAAACCCGGCATAAACCGGGTTTTTTGAAACTTAGAATATTTTTTAATCGGATATCAATTGGTTGGGCCGCTGTCGACCACAGCTTCGATCACAGTTTGAATATTTCCAGGCACATTCGACAACAAGCTGAGCCCTGTAGCTGCCTCAATATCATCAACCGAAGTACGGTAAAAACCCCATGGTTGGCTGTTCGCATTTTGGGTGTTTGGCATGTCCACCGAAATGACACGGGTTGAAGCTGAAATTCTGCTTACATCATTGCCGCCAACAGGCAAAATCAAAGCAACTTTCCAAAGTCTTGAAGGCACCACGATGCTGCCATTGTATATGGTGTTTGTTACTCCGCCGTTGCTGCCAGTTCCGCCCTGACCATACACGCCTGAAAGAATGTAGATTTCATTCGAAGGCAACAATGTACGCAAGTAGTTTTCGAAGTTGGCCCAGGTAACCTGGTTGTTGTTTGGCGCCTGAGGCACAATGTTGCTCATGAAAAAAGTTGCTTCATTGTCTGCTGCACTTCCATCCCGGTCTTCAGACGGACACATGTGGCCCCTATCGAATCCTGAATTGGTGTAATGTGAAGTGGAGGCTCTATAAAAAGAGGTTGGCAAAAGCGGGTCAATTTTAAAGCAATTGCAACGAGTCGCACTTCCTTTCCAAGCTTGGCTCAGATGCCAGCTTACCCAGTCGCAAGTTCCTCTTGAATTGTTGTAAGCCAACGAGAATTGAGAGCGTGTAACCAGGTAATTGTTGGGCATCAAAATGTTGGTTTGAGCGCCACTAGGGTTACCAAGAGCCAAATTATCGTCCCGACTCGGTATTGGACTTGAATTGTCATCTACCAGAAAATCGTCTATGTTAAGTCGGCCTCCATCAAGTTTACGCACTTCAAACCTGACATTTCCGCTGTAAGCCATAGTAAAAGTTGCGGTTTGTAAGGTTGTTGAACTGGTAGTAATGGTGTTTCCCACTTTTGACCAACTACTGCCTGAGTTGGTGCTGGCATACAAATCCCAGGTGCTGTTGGCGTCTGTTCCAAATTTGGCGTGAATTATACTCACGGCGCCTGCACCTTGTGTAAGGTTGAATGTCATGGTCAATTTACCTGTACTTTGAATTCTCACAGATTTGGTGCCATTTTTTCTGTCTGTGGCCGACGTGCCCAACAAGGCATTGTTTAAGTTCCAAACCCCTGTCGACAAAGTTACATTTGCAGTTGCGTAGGAAGTTTTCGAACCAGATTCAAAGGATTCGGGCCAACCGGCATACACCCCACCACCTGATGCAGTATGTTCAATATCATTTGCATGAACTGTTTGTTGAGGCACGGGTTGTTGCAAAGTTTGCTTGCAACCCCAAAAAAACGTGAACGAGATGAGCAAGAGACCGAGATGGTATGTATTTTTTATAAAGTTAAATGCTTGATTTTCAGGGGGTAAGCAACTAATAATATTTTGATTTACAGTTTATCAAACTGTTATCATTTTGTTGTTTTTTGTGAGTTACTTGTATTTGTCATTAGCCATATCCGCAACAAGCTGAATTTCAGATACTTAAAATATTTTTTTTATTCAATTCAACTATTTGACAAATCGTTGATTCTTCATTTTTTACAATAATTTTTACGCTAATTTCCGAAATGAACTTTGCCCAGCTATTTGAAGCTTTGGATCAGAGCAACAAAACCTCTGATAAACTCAGAAATCTGAGGAACTTTTTTGCGTGTGCAACTGAAGAAGAAAAAATATGGACATTGGCTTTGTTCACGCATAGAAGACCAAAAAAAGTTGTTTCTACAGCATTGCTAAAAAATTGGACAATGGAATTGGCGAATCTTCAACCCTGGCTTTTCGATGCTTGCTACCAAACAGTGGGCGACCTTGCTGAAACCATTTCGCTGCTATGGCCGGAAACAAAAAATCCTGAAAAGCCTGATTTTTCTTTGAACAGGATTTTTACCGAACTCGAAAGTCTTTCGAAGGCAACTGAATACGAAAAAAAGAATTTTATATCCTACCACCTTCATGGCTTTTCTCAACAGGAAAAGTTGGTCTTTGTAAAACTGCTAACTGGTGGTTTGCGCATTGGTGTTTCGCAAAATCTGGTTGTGCAGGCCTTGTCTAAACAATTTGAAATTGAGTCATCGGTTGTGGCGCACCGCTTAACCGGCAATTGGAAACCCGGCACATCAACTTTTCAACAATTGCTGCTTGAGACAAATTTTGATGACAACCTTTCAAAACCTTATCCATTTTTTTTGGCACATCCAGTTGAAAAACCGGAAAATCTGGGGCAACCGGCCGAATGGTCTGCCGAATGGAAATGGGATGGTATTCGAAGTCAATTGGTGAAAAGAGGCGATCAGTTTTTTGTTTGGTCGAGGGGCGAAGAATTGATAACAGATAAATTTCCTGACTTGCAAAACCTGGCACTTGCCCTTCCAAACGGAACTGTGATTGATGGTGAATTGCTACCATGGGCCAACAAGAAGCCTTTATCTTTTGCATTGCTTCAAACCAGAATCGGGCGAAAAAACGTAACCAAAAAACAACTTTTAGAAGCCCCGGCGGCCATTTTGGCATACGACTTATTAGAATTTGAAGGTCTGGATATCAGGAATGAGTCACTTCAGTTCAGGCGGCTCAAACTCAAAGAATTGGTTGTGCACTTGTCAGAACCAAACCTGATGATTTCGCCTGATTTTGCCTGCAATTCATGGACTGAGTTAGAGGCATTGCGAGAAAAAAGCCGTGAAATGGGTGCCGAAGGTCTCATGATAAAACGCATAGCTTCTCCCTACCAAGTGGGAAGAAAACGAGGCGACTGGTGGAAATGGAAAGTACAACCCATGACCATTGATGCAGTGCTACTTTATGCTCAAAAAGGCCATGGACGTCGGGCTGATTTGTTTACCGACTATACATTTGGCATCTGGGATGGTGACAAACTTGTGACTTTTGCCAAAGCTTACTCAGGACTTACCGACGCAGAAATTAAGCAAGTTGATGCTTTCATTAAAAAAAATACGCTTGAAAAATTTGGGCCTGTCAGAACAGTGAAGCCAGATTTGGTTTTTGAATTGGCTTTTGAGGGTATTCAACTATCGAACAGGCATAAATCAGGTGTTGCAGTGCGTTTTCCCCGGATCTTGAGATGGCGTTTGGATAAAAGAGCAGAAGAAGCAAATACACTGGATCAACTCAAGGAATTGATAGTTGGTGCTTGACTGCAATAGCGATTCCCTAAATTTCTCCTCTAAAAAAGGCTTCCTGCTTAACTTTGAACTTTGCTTTTCAGAAAATGGTTAGGCTTGGATTTCATTTTTTTGAAAAGCTGGCGTAGCATTACGGTGCTAAAACGAAAACTACAACACTAAATGATAAACCAACTACTTCAGCCAATTGCTTTTTGGCGATTACTCCTTCCTGTCTTATTTCTTTCAACAAACGCCGCCATTGCTCAGTCTATTGCCATCAATTTCACAGGGCCAACCCAAATTTGTGCAGGCACAAACATGGAAGTACCTTTTATAGTAACAGGCAGTTACAACCCAGGGAATACTTTCACGTTGGAACTATCTGACTCGGCTGGCAATTTTGCATTTCTTTCTACTTTAGGCACGCTAAACGAAACAGGAAGTGCGTTGTTTGGTGTCACAATTCCAACCACAACCTTTGCCGGAAGCACTTATTATATTAGAATTAGTGGTTCTTCTCCCGCCAATTTGAGCCCAGCTTTTGGGCCATTCAGCATAAAAAATCCATTTACCAATCTCATTTCCGTGGACAATGGACTTGTTGCGTACTATCCGATGGACGGAAACGGTGATGACAGAAGTGGCTTTAACAACCATGCCTATATTTCTGGCAGCGTTTCGCCGACTCCAAACCGGTTTGGCACTCCAGGCAGGGCTTTGGAATTTAATGGTTCCGATGGTTTTTTGATTGCGGCCAATTCGCCAAGTCTTGAGTCGCCCCAACAGGAAATTTCGATTGCTGCGTGGCTTTATGTTAGAGGGTATCAGGGCAACTGGTGCGGCATAATGGCCAAAACATCATCGAGCAATGTTGGACAATACAATATAGAATTAAACCAAAACAGCGAATACCGTTTATCTTTTAGAGGAACCCGCTCTACAGCAAATCATCTTTGGGAATTAAACCGATGGACATTTATTACCATCACGGCTACCCAGGACAGCATGTTTTATTTTATAGATGGGCAAAAAATCTCAAGCAGAAGCTACTCACAGGGAAATTCTATTGACACCATGCGTCTTGAAATCGGAAGGCACAGACCGGGAGGCACAGAATATTTCAATGGTTTCATGGATGAATTTAGAATTTACAACCGACGCATTACTGACCAGGAAGTATTCTCACTATACAACGAAAACCCAATTACGGTCTCTTCTCCTGTTTGTGTAGGTGGCGAGGCAAGGCTCACTTTTCCTCCTATTGCAGGAGCTACTTACCAATGGACAGGACCCAATAACTACACTTCAGCAAGCAATCCTGCCATTGTTCCAAACTTGAGTGCAACAAATAGTGGCTCCTATGCTGTAGTGGTTACGGCTGATGGTTGCTTGTCTGAACCTCAGGAAGTCTCGTTGAATGTAAATGAGGTTGCGCCTCTGCCTTCCTTTGAAAGAAATCTGAATTCCTGCGCTGGAGATTCAGCCACTGTGTCGCTCCCATTTGTAAATGCAACTGGATATGCGTGGGAAAACCCATCGAATTTCTCATTTCCAAACCGCTCTACCACTTCTGTTTCTATTGCTGCAACAAGCGGCACTGTTGTTTTACCTTTCATACTAACAAATCTACAAACCGGCTGCCAACGCAGAGATAGCGTATTGGTTTCTATAAGACCATCTCCTGACGCTGGATTTTCAGGAGTAGACACTTTAATTTGCAATAATTCCGGCCCTTATACTTTGTTGCCGAACGTAGTCGGGGGCATATTTGCAGGGCAAGGTGTTTCAGGAAATATATTTACTCCTACAATCATTGGGAGTTTTTCCGTTACTTATACTTTGGTAGCTGATGGCTGTTCTTCCACCGAAACCATCAACCTTACAGTGGCCGACAGACCAGATCCTGCATTTACAGCAGGAAGTTCAAGCGAAGTTTGCCTCAATAGTGGCAACATCAATCTGGTGCCGAGCAGCCCGGGAGGAGTTTTTTCAGGTCAAGGCGTAACGGGTAACCAGTTTAGCCCTTCTACTGTTGGAATATCCATCATCACACACAGGATTGCGCTTGCAGGCTGTGCAGACAGTGCTCAAATCACGATAGAAGTAAAGCCAATTCCTGATGCCCGTTTTTCGGGAATCGGACCACTCACTTGTTTTGGCACTCCAAATTCTTTAACTCCAAACACGGCAGGTGGCTTATTTTCAGGAATTGGCGTATCCGGCAATATATTTTCGCCCTCAGATACTGGCACATTTACTATCCAATACAGGGTCGAAGCTAATGGCTGTAGCGATTCAGCCCGCATCACGACCGAGGTTATTTTTACACCAAATGCAGCTTTCACCTTTTCAGGTAGTGATTCAGTTTGCCAGGGAAGCGATGCTATAATTTTAGTTCCTGCACAGACTGGCGGTGTATTTTCAGGGCAGCAAGTACTTGATGGACAATTTACACCAACTACAACTGGCATTTTTTTAATTAAATATGTGTTGAATCTGGGCAGTTGTGCCGATTCGAGTTCCCGAACTATTGTGGTGAAAGCCAGACCTGATGCCGCCTTTTCAGGACTATCAGACAGTGTTTGTGCGAACAGTCTACCAGTTAGTTTGATTCCAGTAACTGCGGGAGGAACATTTACAGGAGCACTTGTAAATGACCTGCTTTTCGAGCCTACTATTGTTGGTACCACCACTGTGCGATACTCCGTTTCAGCAGCAGGTTGCGAGGCTAGCGAGGAGAAAACCGTAGAGGTGATTGCCTTGCCAAATGCCACATTTGCAGGTTTGCCGGAAGTAATTTGTGCAAACAATGGTCCGGTCAACTTAAATCCGGTTTTAGCTGGTGGCACATTTTCAGGAAATGGAGTTACAGGAAATATATTCAATCCTGCGGCAGCTGAACTACTAACGAATGTTGGATATACTGTATCACAATATGGTTGTTCCAACACTACTACACAGCAGATAAGGACAAATCAGGCTCCGTCAATTCTGGTTCAAAACCGGTTGCTCACCATTGACCCAGGGCAAATATCAGCACCATTTAACTTAACTGTAAATCCGACCGAAGGCGTAGAATACCTTTGGTCTCCTACAGCAGGTTTGAACAATCCTGCCATTCCAAACCCAACAGCCAAACCGGTTCAAACAACCAAATTTATACTCACTGCTTCAGTTGACGGATGTTCAGACACAGCTTCTGTGCTCGTTGTTGTTTCCGATGGCCTTGTGATTCCAAAAGCATTCACACCAAACAACGATGGCGAAAACGACGCATGGGTTATTAAAGGGTTGGGTGCCTTTGCAAACAACAAAGTGATGGTATTCAATCGTTGGGGAGGCATTGTGTTTGAAACTTCAAACTACAACAACAACTGGAATGCCAACGATGTGCCCACGGGCACTTATTATTATGTAGTAGAATTGAATGGGGACAAGAAATCAGGAACATTAATGGTGATTCGATAGAGAATCATGCTAAGGATCCCTATCATGAACCAAAATTGAGGTAATGTGAAGTATGTGGGTTTCGCCTACTTTATCTTGGCAGAACACCTTAAATCAACGCTAAACCGACTTCAGCAGCAGATTTTTACAACGTTTAGATTCCTTTTTCTCATGCAGATTGCTGAGCATTAGAATGCAAGGCGCCAAAGTGTAAATCTATCTAATTATTAAAATTATTAATAATCGAAGTGCCTACTTGAGCAAAGGAAGATAGTTTCAGTAGGCTAATTTTGCCTAAAATTCACAAAAGAGACTCAATTTTTAGTCTTTCAATCAAAGCTTCATTAAATATTTGCACGCCAGTTTGGTTTAAATGCTGGGCATCATAAAAATGTAAAGAGTCATTGAAAATAGGCTGTTCATTAAAATTATAATAGGCTCCATACTTTCTCAACGCATTGTTGTACTCTACCCTATCAAGGAATAAACGATATAAATCAAACGTGATTGGAGCATAAACCAAAATCACTTTAGAATTTGACTCTTCTGCAATCACTTTCAGAGTACTGTTAAATGTTTCAAAATTTTCAGGCTGCAAACTATGGTGAATTCCAAAATGAATTTCATTTGGCTTTTGCTGCACCATTGCTTGCTCTACATATCCTCCAGGCACATATTGGTCATTCCCGACTAATTTCGGTTCAACAAAATAAGAATCGATATGAAGTATATTGTGAATCACAGCATAAATGAAAGTATTATAAACCTTTAGTGCATTAACCTTAAAAATCATATTGAGCGCATATGAATCAATTTCTCCGTTGGAAATAAGGTCGAGCGCCGACTCAGTACCATCGACAAGTAATGTAGTTGGATACACTTCATAGATCACAATTTTGGGGTTGAGTTGTTTCAGGTAGCGTTGCACCAATACCTTTGATTGAGCCGGAGTTTGCGAGCTTGAACCAAGATTAAAACTCGAATATCCATACCGTTTAAAAATTCTTGTATCAAACCCCCTATAAGAATGGGATGATCCTAAAAACACAATGTCCACATTTTCGGTACCCTTCACTTCTTTCAACCGGGTGTACATGTGACCATATGCACCCCGTTGGTATGAAACATTTGATCGAATTTTACCTGTCGACAAATAACCCCAAATGCCAATCAGACATACGTATATGGCCGAACAGAAAAGCAAAAAGAGAATTAATCGCTTTAAGAATAAGCCCATGCTTTAGAATTGAAAGTAGATAAACGGTGTTTCATTGGTTTGCATGAATACAAAAATAATGAATACCAAAACAGAGTAGAATGACCAGGAAACCAATCTTGGAAAAGCCGATAAAGTATGCTGTAATGCAAACTCTGACCTTCTGCCTAACCACTCAACCACAAGGCAAACGGCGATAAAAATAAAAGATAAATCAATGGAATTGGAAACCCTTGGATGAATAGGGTCGAACAAACTGGCCGACATTAATTTTAACACAAATTGAAATGCATCGGAAACAGTTGGAGACCTGAAGAAAATCCATCCGATCATTACTAAACCAAAGGTCAACACCATGTTTAAAAAATCCATTAAGCTTGGTAAAACTGTGTTATGAGCAACAATCTCTAAGTTTTTTCTATTCTTTTTTTGAATCAAAAGCGGGAGAAAAAATAAAGCGTGTAAGCCTCCCCAGGCTACAAAAGTCCAATTGGCCCCATGCCAAAAACCACTGATCAGAAAAATAGCAAAGGTGTTTCGAAGCGTTTTCCAAAATCCAAATTGACTGCCCCCAAGTGGAAAATAAACATAATCTCTAAACCAAGTTGATAGCGAGATGTGCCATCTACGCCAAAACTCTGCTATATCCCGTGAAAAATAAGGGAAGGCGAAATTTTTCATGAGATTGAAGCCAAACAACCTTGAAATACCAATAGCAATATCAGAGTATCCTGAAAAATCACCGTAAATCTGAAAACTAAAAAGGATGGCACCAATCAAAAGTGTGCTACCAGAGTAATTTTCATAATTATCAAAAATCATATTCGCACCAATAGCACAGTTATCTGCAACCACTAATTTTTTAAAAAAACCCCATAAAATTTGCTTTAATCCTATGACAGCCAATGTGCTATCAAACTTTCGCTCCTTTTGAATCTGGGCTAACAAATTCGTAGCCCGTTCTATTGGCCCAGCCACCAGCTGAGGAAAAAAGCTGACAAAAGCAGCAAATTGAATAAAATTCTTCGATGCTGTTAATCGATTTTTATATACATCTATAGTATAACTCATCGTTTGAAAAGTATAGAAACTAATGCCAACCGGCAACAAAAAAGACAATGCCCGCAACCCTATAGGTTGGCCGAAAAATGAAAAAGCATCGTTAAAGCTTTGAATAAAAAAATGCTGGTATTTAAAAAACCCCAAAAAACCCAAGTTGACGCAAATGCTGACAAGAAGAAGCGCTTTTCTTACGGATTTTCGCTTTTCATCCACCAGCAGGGAACAAACACTATAATCAACGATGGTGCTGAAAATGAGCAAAGACAAATATTTCCAGTTCCACCATCCATAAAAAACCAAACTGGCGATCAATAAAAAAAGATTCTGAAATTTTAAGTTTTTGCCAAACAAAAACCAATAGCAAACAAAAACGATTGGCAAAAAGATGGCAAAGTCCAGGGAACTAAAAAGCATATAATGTTCAAATAAATAGTTCCATGCTAGCGAAAAATGAAAATGGAATACCCCCTGTTCTTCTCCTGAACAATTGTTTTAGCTCTCGATTGATAATAGGCTACATGCGACTGGAATTGGGGTTTGTCTTCTACCATTATGATATCAACAAGACCCTGATCAACGAATTTGAAATAGGATGAAGGATCCAGCGTATTTCTATTTACAAAAAAGTAATCGTCTTTTAAAATTCGGAGATCTTTTATCAAGTTAGTTAAAACAGCAGGTTTGATGAATTCAAAACCGACAGCAAAATATATGAAATTATTGTTTTTGGTAATAATGCCGTCACCAAGTGTACTTCTAAACAAATATGGAGGCTCTGCAAATTCTGAAATTGACAATGCCTTGTACAATTTAGACGGATCTAATTCAATGTCTTTGGAATACTCTTCATATCTCATAGGAATTTTGGCATCATAAAAGATTGCTGGGAGACCAATTATACAAATAAAAAACACTACCACGGAAGCTAAAAATAGGCTAATTTTAAATCCCTCTTTAGCATATAAAAATGCACCAAGCAAAAGTAATATGATAAGTTGGCTGTAATTGTTAAAAATTTGCGCACTTTCAAAGTTTACTTTAGCTGCTATTTTGCTCAGGCAAAATAAGGAAGTGGCTACTAGAACAAAAAGCAACCGCACCTTTATTTTTTCTTTCCAAATAAAATAACCGATTAAAATAAGGTTAGGTAACAGGAATAAGTTGAACAAGATTTTATGATTTATAAATATAAATGGGAACAAAATCCATGTTACAACCCCTATTCTATAAGGGATAGAAATAGTCCTGTAGTTAAACATACATATTAAAGCTATTGGCAAAATAGCCCAATAATTATTTTCAAAGACAAAATTGACCGTGTTGAGTAATCCCAATTTAAAACTTGAACTCAACCACAATATAGCAAACAAAATGACGACAATAGAGGACTTGGCAATGATTGGGAATAACGAATGCTTATAAAGGAATAATGATCCGAGAAAAACAAACAAAATAGGTGCGTTCACCGGTGTAACAGCTAATGCAAAAACAAAAGCAATACTCAATTGCAGGTACCTTCGCTCTAGACCGAAGTAAATAACTGGCAAGATTGAAATCAAAGAAAGTGCGTGTTTTAAGCCTGACCAGTACGATAAAAAGTGACTATTGCCGTAGTTCTGAAAAAATGAATTTCCCTTTGTTGAGATATGGAGCATGCTGAACAAGTACTCATCTATTAAATTGAATCTTAAAGTTAGCAGAACGGATAATACTAAAACCAAAGCGACAATGGTATGGAGTTTAAATGATTTTAT
Source organism: Cytophagales bacterium (assembly GCA_038205175.1). Lineage (GTDB taxonomy): Bacteria > Bacteroidota > Bacteroidia > Cytophagales > Flexibacteraceae > JBBRCC01. The sequence continues at coordinate 30,880 of JBBRCC010000012.1, forward strand.
CAGAATGTGAATGGAAACCAGAACACCTAATGCATGAAAAAATGGCCAAATAATGAATTGATAAATATAGAAATAGGGTAAACTGGAAATCCTTTTGATCAATATAATAAGGTAAATCTCGAAGTAATGATAAAACCAAAAACTCTGCTTCGAGCCAACAATGATGTTGTTTGCATATGGCGGCGTTATTTCAAGTTTGTAATGATCAATTAACGAAGAAGTTAATGAGTAGAAAATTTGGTCGCTGTGCGAAATTGGAATTTGATTTGGCACCGGGGTAGTTACAGCATACAGCTTAAGTATGCTACACAAAAAATAAATTACAAAGAATGAAAATAGATAGATGGATTTATCTGCATTACCTATTTCCGGCTCGGTATTTAAAATTTTTTTCCAGTATCCAAACAAAATAGCTGCAATGACTATCAGGCTGAGTATAAAATTCATACTCAGAAATATTTGATTTACACTAGAAGCAATTAGGGAAACGAAACTTAATAGAAAGAGAAGGCTGATCAAAAAAGACTTTCTCTGAAAAATCAGGATGAAACTAATGGCCGCAACCATGAACAGATTTACAACCTGCGATTTGATAAAATAGTCTAAAATTTCTGAATCCAGAATTAATGGTTGATCCAATAAATTCCATTGGTAGAATGCTTTCAATTGGATTACCCTGTTTTACTTGCCAATCGCCACTTTTTGTAGCAGCTTTTCAATAATTTGACTTGAGGTTACACTATCTGCTTCAGCCTCATAATTAAGTATCAGTCTGTGGTTGAGTACATCATTGGCCACGTCTTTGATATCTTCGGGAAGCACAAAATCACGTCCGGCAAAGTAGGCAACAGCTTTCGCTGCCCTGTTGAGGTTGATACTTGCCCGTGGCGATGCACCAAACTGAATGTAATGCCCTTCTTCAACCATACCATATTCGGCAGGATTTCGTGTAGCAAATACCAACTCGATGATGTAGTGCTCAAGCATTTCAGACATGGCCACCAAGTTAATGTCATGACTAATAGCTTTTATTTCATCAACATGCAGCAATGAATTTACCTCAGCATGAAATTCCATGTTGGACATCCGCCGCATCACTTCGAGTTCCTGATCTTTTGTGGGGTAGCTCACATGCACTTTCATCATAAAACGATCCATTTGAGCTTCCGGAAGCGGATACGTACCTTCCTGATCAACAGGGTTTTGGGTGGCCAAAACTAAAAATGGCTTATCAAGCTTAAAAGTAGTTTCGCCTATGGTGACCTGCTTCTCTTGCATACTTTCCAGCAAAGCCGATTGCACTTTGGCCGGCGAGCGGTTCACCTCATCGGCCAGCACCAGGTTGGCAAATATGGGCCCTTTCTTTACCTCAAAACTTCCTGTTTTCTGGTTGTAAATCATGGTGCCTACCAAGTCAGCCGGCAACAAGTCAGGCGTAAACTGTATGCGGGAAAAGCTAAGGTTCAGCACCCTGGCTAAGGTATTGATGGTAAGGGTTTTTGCCAAACCCGGCACACCTTCCAGCAAAATGTGCCCACTGGTGAACAAGCCAATCAACAAGCGATTGATCATCACCTCTTGACCGACCACGGCTTTCCCCATTTCAGAAAATACCTGTTTTATTTTTTCCTGACGCTCATGGCGCAATGCCTCCTTGGTTTCCATTCCTGTTTAGCTAGTGCTGCAATAATAGGGAATATTCAAGTGCACATGGATCGATTTTTTTACTGTCACACTGACACCTTGACAGCACAAGGGGTGAAACCAATGCTTTGTAGCTGCGCAATTGGCACATGTTTCAGATTTTTTAACCAATGGCACAAGGCTTGACTATCAGGAACCAAACTGATTTAAACTTTTAATTAAACATGGGAAAAATTATTGGAATTGACCTTGGAACCACCAACTCCTGCGTAGCTGTAATGGAAGGCAACGAGGCGGTAGTGATACCAAATAGCGAAGGTCGAAGAACCACCCCTTCCGTTGTTGCTTTTATGGACAACGGAAACGGAGAACGCAAGGTCGGTGATCCTGCAAAACGCCAGGCGATTACCAACCCGAGAAATACCATAAGCTCTATCAAAAGATTTATGGGTCGTCAGTATTCTGAAGTTACTTCTGAACTGACCCACGTAGTATATGACATGCAAAAAGGTCCCAACAACACCCCAAGGGTGCAAATTGGAGATCGCCAATACTCACCTCAAGAACTTTCGGCCATGATACTTCAAAAAATGAAGTCTACTGCCGAAGATTATCTGGGAACTACTGTAACTGAAGCCGTTATTACAGTACCGGCCTATTTCAACGATGCTCAACGTCAGGCTACAAAAGAAGCAGGTCAGATTGCAGGCCTTGAAGTAAAACGAATCATCAACGAACCAACAGCTGCTGCACTTGCTTATGGCATGGACAAAAAACACAACGACAGCAAAATTGCAGTGTTCGATTTAGGAGGTGGAACTTTCGATATCTCTGTACTTGAACTTGGCGATGGCGTTTTCGAAGTAAAATCTACCGACGGCGATACACATTTGGGTGGCGACGACTTTGACCAAAAAATCATTGTTTGGCTGGCTGAAGATTTTAAAGCCGAAGAAGGTGTAGACCTTCGTAAAGACCCAATGGCTTTGCAACGTTTGAAAGAAGCTGCCGAAAAAGCGAAAATCGAATTGTCGAGCTCAAACGAAACTGAAATCAACCTACCTTACATTTTCCCGGTGGACGGCGTGCCGAAACACTTGGTGAAAAAGTTGACAAGGGCGAAATTTGAACAACTAACCGACGACCTGATTCAGCGGTCGTTGGAGCCTTGCAAAAGAGCTTTGAAAAATGCAGGCTTGAATGTGAGCCAGATCGACGAAGTAATCTTGGTTGGTGGTTCAACCAGAATCCCGAAAATTCAGGAAGAAGTTGAAAAATTCTTTGGCAAAAAACCTTCTAAAGGTGTTAATCCAGACGAAGTAGTGGCTTTAGGTGCTGCCATTCAAGGCGGTGTTTTGACCGGCGAAGTGAAAGACGTATTGTTGCTTGACGTAACTCCCCTTTCGCTCGGAATCGAAACGATGGGCGGTGTGTTCACCAAACTGATCGAATCGAACACCACCATTCCTACACGTAAATCTGAAGTATTTTCTACAGCATCTGACAGTCAGCCATCTGTAGAAATCCACGTGCTGCAAGGTGAGCGAAGCATGGCGCAATACAACAGAACCATTGGCCGATTCCACCTCGATGGCATACCACCTGCACCAAGAGGCGTGCCTCAGGTTGAAGTGACTTTCGATATCGATGCCAACGGAATCTTGAACGTTTCGGCCCGTGACAAAGGCACTGGCAAGGAGCAGAAAATTCGCATTGAAGCATCGTCAGGACTGACAGATGCAGAAATTGAAAAAATGCGCAACGAGGCAAAAGCCAACGAAGAATCTGACAAAATTGAGCGTGAAAAAATCGAGAAACTCAACGCAGCCGATTCACTGATTTTCACTTCTGAAAAACAGTTGAAAGACTACGGCGACAAGCTGAGCGAAGGCAATAAAACGGCCATCGAGTCTGCGCTTGAACAACTTAAAACTGCGCATAAATCTCAGGATTTGGCAGGCATCGAAGCTGGCATGGAAGCACTCAATGCTGCCTGGCAAGCCGCTTCTCAGGAAATGTATGCAGCAGCAGATCAAGGAAATCCACAACCTGGAGATCAAACTTCGGCAGGAGACAGCGAAAGCGAAGTGACCGACGTTAACTACGAAGAAGTGAAGTAAAGCACCTCTTGCCCGAAATAAAAAAGTCCTGCCATGTGGCAGGACTTTTTTTGTTTCTCGAGGTTTTGTGATTTCTTTTCACAAATGGGGAAAATCAGCTTTTTGTCTTTTTATCCCGCTTTTCGGCTTGCTTCTCCTTCAAAGATTTAGCAGGCTTCTTTTTCACCTCTTTTTTGCTATCTGTTCCTTTAGACATAGTGGTATTGATTAGTGCTCAATTTTAGTAAAAATTTAGTGGATGTGAATCCAAAATTCAAGGAAAAAATTCTTGAGGGTTTTTTAATTGAAAAAAATGACATCGAAAGATAGTGGAAATTTACTAGTAGCGGATTAGCGCTATTGAAAAATTCCGTTCAAACGAGATCTCTCTTGGGTTGAGGAAACTTTAAAAAAAGGAGCAATCAGGCCTGAACGCAGGCGCAAGCGGGGGCTGAAATTTTCTTCATCCTCCAATTGAGCACATAAGCCATGAGCAACAATATACTGCCTCCCGACACAAAAACTGGCTCGTATTTGGCAATCAAAACACCTGAGAGCGCAAACAAACAAGTTGCGGCCAGTGCTAAGCCGATGGGGAAAAATTTGTTGTGCTTTTTGTAGTCTCGTGCAAAAGTGAAAGCTGCAATAACAAGGCTAAACAGAATAATGCCTTTTTCAATGGACTCAAAACCTTCTAAATGAACTGGCAAAACGGGACTTAGAGTAACCAGGAATGGAAATGCCAAACAATGAACTCCGCACAAAAACGACATGGAAACCCCGAATCGTTCGGCAGAAAAGTATTTGGTAAAAGGTTTTTTGTCCATGTTGATCGTGGATGCAAATGTATCCTTTTTGCAACTTCATTGCAAAAATAACTTTTAAATCTTTTAATTTTCACAACTGTCTCCAATGTCAACCCAATCGTTTCATAGATTTTAACCAATTTTGCGACCTACAATCACATTTTAACCACTACTGGATGACGTTTGCTTTTCCTGCCATGCTTTGGGCCCTGTTGGGGTTGGCCATTCCTGTCATCATCCATTTATTTGATTTTCAAAAGCCTAAAAGAGTGGTGTTTTCCGACATACGCTTTTTGAAACAGGTAAATCAGTCGACCAAAAATGCCCGTCAACTCAAAAACATATTGGTTTTGCTTTGTCGCATGCTGGCAGTTGCTTTTTTGGTATTTGCATTTGCCCAACCACTTTGGAAAAAAGCCAACATGGCAGCTTCTGCCCCTCTTTCCCAGGAAATTGTGGTTTTGGCCGACAACAGCTACAGTACAGAAGCTTCAGAAGGCGGCAATTCAGTGTTGGATTTGGGATTGCAGGGTGCAGAAAAAGTGGTAAAAAGTTTTCCTGCCAGCACCAAGTTCAGGTTTGCAACCAATCAATTCAGCAATAGGGAGCGATATTTTGAAAACAGGCAAAAAACACTTGAAGCCATTTCTGAAACCGGTTTATCGCCGAGGTCGAGGTCAGCAGAAGAGGTGAATGAATTTGTAAACAATGCAGAAGAGGAAGAAAAAGCCAGGGTATATTGGTTTTCTGACTTTCAAAAATCCACGCTTGGTTCTTTCGAAAAAATAAAAACGGACACCAACAGAAATTGGAAACTTGTTCCCATGGGAATAAGCGAAGTTTCCAATGTGTATATCGACTCTGTTTGGGTAAGCAACCCTGCCATTCGCCAGCGTGAAAACAATTTTATTGAGTTCACCACCTCGCATTCAGGCAATAAAAAAGCATTTGAAGTAACTTATAAACTTTTTGTGGGCAACACCCAAACCGGCGCCACAACCCTCACACTGCCACCAAACGGACAGGTAAAAGCAAAAATAGCCTTCAATTTGCCTGAAAACCAGACCTACCGCTGCAGGTTGGAGTGTAACGATGAACCCATCAGATTCGACAATGCCTTCTACTTTGTGTTGAGACCCGCACCCAAAGTTCAAATTACTTTGGTGCGCCAAGGCAAGCAACCTTTTCTGGAAGCCGCCTTTTCGAATAAAGACTTATTCGATGTTAAAGTATTTGATGCCAGCAATATAGATTTTGAAAGGGTGAAACAATCGGACTTGCTCGTTGCTGCAGGCATGAATGCCGACAATCAGGGTTTGCAAAGTGCCATAACTGCGTTGCTGCAAGCTGGCGGGTCGGTTTGGCTTACCGCAGGCAGCAAATCAGGTCTTGGTTTTTGGAACAACGCAACTGCCAATGCTGCCGGTTTGAACAGTCGCTGGATAAACGCCGATTCGGCAGATGCAGCACAGCAAGGCATTCAAATACCTGACACAAGAGATCCGTTTTTTGAGGGTGTTTTCGAGAAACTGCCCGAAAATGCCTACCTGCCTTTTGCAAAAGTGGTGTTGGAACCAAGCTACAAAGGCAGAGCCATATTGACGCTAAAAACAGGGCAAGCTCTTTTATCAGCATATTCTGCAGGCGAGGGCACGGTCTATACCTTAAATACTGTGCTGGACGAAAAAATGACCAACCTCGCCCGGAATGCTTTGTTTGTACCAGTGTGTTATAAAATTGCATTTTCAAGCCTCAGAAAAAGCGACAGGTTGTATTATAATTTTGCCCAAAAAACCATCAATTGGCGCACTGAATTGAGCGGAAAAACCAATGTCTATTCCTTGAAAAACGAAGAAGGAAACTGGATTCCGAGACAAGTTTTTTCCATGAGTCAAGTGCAAATCGAAATTCCTTCTGCCTTGAGCAAAGCTGGATTTTACGACGTAATAGTGAATCAGGAAACTGAAGGAACATTGGCCATCAACTACCATAAAGCAGAATCGAATATGGCTGTATATCAGGCCGACGATTTGAAAGAACTATTTGCCGGTGCAGGCCATGTCGAAGTTCTCAGCGAGTCTGACCCGAATACCCTGGCAGGAGAAGTATTGGCCGAAACAGTTGGCTATCCCCTTTGGGCCTGGTGCTTTTGGTTGGCATTGATTTGCTTACTTGCCGAAGTTTTAATTATTCGCTTTTTGCCTACCTGGAACTCTGTTCAAGTATGACCATTCATTTGCCTAAAGCGCATATCGTTTACCCCGGACATGTACTCCATGGAAAAAACATGGATGTTTGGTTGCACGACGGTAAGGCGTTTTTTCATCCTGAAGGTTTGCCCCAAATAAATGCTTTGCAAGAAGGTTTGTGCATAAGTCCAGGATGGATTGACATGCAAGCAAGAGTCTATGAACCGGGGCACGAAGTCAGAGAAACGATAGGGAGTTTGGCGCAAGCAGCCAGGCATGGCGGCTTTACTTCAGTAGCTGTGTTGCCAAACACAAAACCAGTGGTAGATGGCCGGGAAGGTGTGGGGTTTCTGAAACAGGAAGGTTTGAAACATGGCCTACAAATTTTGCCCATCGGTGCTGTGACCCAACAAGCCAAAGGCGAAAAACTGGCAGAAATGCTGGATATGCACCAAGCGGGAGCAAAAGCATTTTCGGATGGCAAACCGGTAGTAAATCCAGACATTGTGCTCAAAACTCTACAATATTTGCAACATGTTGATGGTCTGCTCATTCAGAGACCTGAAGAACCGATGCTGTCAGCATTCGGACAAATGAACGAAGGCTTAGCCTCACTTCTTTTAGGTCTTGAAGGTATTCCTGAAATAGCCGAAGAATTGATGGTAAACAGGGACTTGCAACTGTTGGAATTTGTAGGCGGCAAACTTCACTTTTCGCTGGTATCTACACCGGGAACATTGGCATTGATAGCAAAAGCAAAAGAAAAAGGATTGCAGGTAACCTGTAGTTTGGCAGCACACCAATTGAGCTTTTGTGATGAAGACCTGATGAATTTCGATACAAATCTGAAGGTTTCGCCACCTTTTCGAAGTCTGGTAAGCAACGAAAGTTTGAAAAAAGGATTGCTCGATGGCCTCATAGATGTAGTAGTGAGCGACCACAGTCCTTTAACCATAGACCAGAAAAAATGCGAATTCGACCAGGCTGAAGTAGGTATTTCATCCATTGAAACTACTTTTCAAAGTTTACTTGAAATCCTGGGGTCAAAACAGGAAAGCAAATTGGTTGAGCTATTGGCCATTGCACCAGCAAAAATACTTAAGTTGGAGACAACGCTTTTTGAACATGGACAGCTTGGCAACTTCACCATTTTCAGCACCAAAAACCAAACCGATATTTCCCGGGGCTACTTTAAGTCAAAAGGCTACAACTCACCTTTTATTGGAAAAACTTTTTCAGGATCTGTAATTGGCACCTTTTCGTTTGGCCAATGGATTCAGTCGTCTAAACCAGCCCTTGCACAACCATGAACCTGATCGATTTTAAAAAAGCATTGATTGGTGGTGGTTTAGCTGGCATCTGTTGTGCCCTTTTTTTTATAGTGGCATTCAGTCAAAAAGAAGTTCACCCTATTGCAAGAGTACTTGATTTTTGGATTCCCGGCTTGTTTATCGCCTTTTTTTTGTGGTGGATCAGAGAAACCAAACCCGGTGAGGCTTTTCACTTTTGGCAGGGCTTGGCCATTGGAAATGTAATGGGTTTTGCGAGCGGTTTACTAAGTGGCATTTGCTTATTTTCCGTGTTTTCTTTGGGTTTCGACCAACCGTTGCTCAACTATTTGAATTCGGCCAAACATTTGCTAACCTTACAGAATCAACAGACTTCCGAACCGATTAGCCCTGAAAAAATGGCATTGGTACTTAATGAAGTTGATTCGTTCAGGCCAGCCCGATTTATTTGGGAAGAAGTTTTTAGAAAAGTTTCTTATTGCTTTGTGCTTGTTCCACTCATTTCAATGTTTTTCAGACGAAAATAGCCATGAATAAACAACTAATCCTTCAAACAGGTCTTCGCTTCGGCATCATGCTGGGTCTGGTTTCAGTCATTTTAAGTGTAACCTTTTTCTTTTTGTCGCCGGAAAGCAAATGGCCCGAAGGTTTACTTGGCTTTGCCGTGCTCATTGGCTTGGTGTATGTGGCCTTAAACCAGTTCAAAACCCAAAACGGCGACTCCCTTTCTATTGGTGAAGGCATGCGGGTTGGTTTCTGGATGAGTTTGATTTCAGGTACCATCAGCAGTGTGTACAAATATCTTGAAATGACTTATTTGAATCCGGAAGAATTTGAAAAGCAAATGAAATTGCAGCGGATTGGCATGGAAGACCAGGGCATGAACGAGGAACAAATTGATGAGGCTATGAAAATAGCAGGCGGTTTCACAGAGCCTTATTTGTTGATACCTATGGGCATCTTAGGTTCCATTATTTTTGTAGGTATTATTGCGCTCATTGTTTCGGCTATTTTAAAGAAAGAACGGTCTGTATTTGAATAACATGATAGAAACAGCTCCGGAAATTTCGGTAGTAATTCCACTATACAACGAAGAAGAATCGCTTCCCGAGCTTGCCTCATGGATTGAGCAGGTAATGGCTACACATGGTTTTAGCTACGAAGTTTTGCTGGTAGATGACGGCAGCCAAGACAGCAGTTGGGAAAAAATAACAGAAATTTGTAGCAAAAATAAAGCATTTAGGGGCTTTAGGTTTAATAGAAATTACGGCAAATCTGCGGCACTCCAGGTAGGATTTCAAAAGCTAACTGGCAAAGTGGTGATCACCATGGACGCCGATTTGCAAGACAGCCCCGACGAAATTCCGGAACTTTACCGCCTGATAAAAGAAGAAAAATACCACCTCATTTCCGGTTGGAAAAAGAAGCGGCACGACCCCATCAGCAAAACCATTCCTTCCAAACTTTTCAACCGGGTAACTCAGTCTATGAGTGGCATTAAACTCCACGACTTTAATTGTGGTCTGAAAAGTTACGATGCCCGGGTTGTGAAAGCCATCAGGGTATATGGAGAAATGCACCGCTACATTCCTGTGATTGCAAAATGGAATGGCTTCAGCAAAATTGGCGAAAAGGTGGTAGAGCACAGACCCAGAAAATATGGAGTAACAAAATTCGGGTTGGAACGCTTCATTTTCGGCTTTCTGGATTTACTCTCCATCATGTTTGTGTCGAAGTTCCGCAAGCGACCCATGCATTTGTTTGGGGCACTTGGCACTTTGTCGTTCATGTTTGGATTGGCCATAGCATTTTGGCTCACGGCGCAAAAGTTTTATTACGCCATGCAAAATATTTTGGTGCGTAACGTAACCGACCAACCCCTTTTTTTCCTGGCATTGGTAGCGATTATTGTAGGCGTTCAATTGTTTTTGGCAGGCTTTCTTGGCGAAATGATGCAAAGCTTGGTCCGGCGGGATGAGTACATTTTGGCAGAGGAGATTTAATTTCTCACACTGGAAAATCAAAACCGAAAATCTGCTCCTTTAGCTTCACAATGGCTCATTTATTTGAGGTCCCAATTGTAATATATGCACACAAACATTTCTCCAAAGCTTAGTTTCTGGGAATTTCAAACATGGTTCAACCAGGTAGATGTAGCCATTATTGGCGCTGGAATTGTAGGTTTGAGCACGGCCATTCATTTGAAAAAACAAAAGCCACACCTGAAAATTTTGGTGCTGGAACGGGGCATGCTCCCTAGCGGCGCCAGTACAAAAAACGCCGGTTTTGCCTGCTTTGGAAGCATTTCTGAGCTTCAGGCCGACATATCAAAGACTTCGTTAGATCAGGCGCTTCAGGTGGTGGAAATGCGTATAAAAGGCCTGGAATTGCTGAAAAACACAGTGGGCGAACGTGACCTAAATTTTGAACCGCTGGGTGGCTACGAATTGTTTATGCCTGAGCAAGAGGAGCTGTTTGAAAAGAGTATTCTTTTAAGGTCTCTGTTGAATAAGGAGCTAAAACCCTTGACAGGTGAAGCACAAACTTTTCAGTTGGTGGATGAAAAAATTGCTGCGTTTGGCTTTCAAGGCGTCGACCATTTGATTTGGAACTGCGCAGAAGGTCAGATAGATACAGGTGGCATGATGAAAAAACTTCATCAACTCGCCCTTCAATCAGGTGTGCTTGTAGTGAATGGAGCAAATGTACACAGCTTTGAAGATGAAGGCAAAAAGGTGCTTATCCGGTTGGAAGATGGACTTGAAATTCAGGTACCCAAAGTGGTGGTAGCCGTGAATGGCTTTGCTTCAAAATGGTTTCCAACCTTGGATGTTCACCCGGCTAGGTCTCAGGTTTTGGTCACTTCAAGCATCATGAATTTACCGTTCAGAGGTAGTTTTCATTACCAGGAAGGCTACTATTATTTTAGAAATGTAGGCCAGCGGGTTTTGTTTGGAGGTGGAAGAAATCTGGATTTTGAAGGAGAAAACACCGACTCTCACGACATTACAGCAAATATTCAAGAAGCACTGGAACAATTGCTCAAGGATGTGATTCTCCCCAATCAGGAATATGAAATAGACTATCGCTGGGCTGGCACGCTTGGTTTAGGCGGCGAAAAAAAACCCATCATGGAATGGGCGGAGCCTCGTATTCTTTGTGCAGTTCGCATGGGAGGCATGGGCGTGGCCATTGGTAGCCTTGTGGGTAAACAAGCTGCTGATTTGGTGCTTCAGGCATAATGAATAACAAAGCTTTGCGTTTTTCATTGCATATTTGTTTGATGATGTTGAAAAAGGCGGCTCTTATTTTTTTTGTTCTTGTGCATGTTGCTGCCAGTGGTTCTTTTGCCCAGATTTTTTCCTTTTCGCCTGGCACAGATTTACCCATTTTGGTAGGCAACGATACACTTTCGCTTGGCTTAGCTGGTGGCTTAAACTCTACTCAGTTCAACAAAATAGACCTGAATGGAGACCTTGTAGAAGACCTGGTTATTTTTGAAAAAACCAATGGTCGACTGCTATGCTTTCAATCTATTCCATCGCCAACAGGAACAAAATATCGCTACCAGCCAAGCTGGGAATATTTTTTTCCTAGACTCAATAATTGGGTTTTGTTCCGGGATTTTGATTGCGATGGATACAAAGACATTTTTACCAATGTGCCCTTGGGCGTTCAGGTTTACAAGCAAATCCCATTGCCCAACGGTCAACCTACCTTTATTTCTGTTACGAACCCTTTGCTGAGCACTACTTTTGCAGGCTCGCCCGTAAACCTGCAAATAGCTGCCACCGACATTCCCATTGTTGAAGATTTGGATGGTGATGGCGACCTTGACATTGTTTGTCTACAATATGGAGGCACAACACTAGAATACCACAAAAACCAGAGCGTGGAAAACAATGGTACTTGTGGGCTTGTGATGAACAAAACTTCGGGCTGCTGGGGAGGACTGGCAACAACCAATGTTTGTGGAGATTTTGTATTTGGCATAACTTGCAGGGAAGGCGAAGCAAGCGACTCCTTGCAACCCGAAAGAGTTCAACATTTTGGAGCTTCCTTGCTGGCTATAGACATGGATGGAGATGGCGACAAAGACCTTTGTCTTTCGGATGTAGGCTGCGAACAATTGCACATTATTTCCAACTCAGGAACGCCATCAGTAGCTTCGTTCACAAACGCCAGTTTTCAGTTTCCAGCCGGAAATAGCCCTGCCTGGATGCGTTTTTTCCCAACCCCATTTTTCGAAGATGTAGATGGCGACAATGTAAAAGACCTGTTGGTTTCGCCTTCCAGTTTTGGAAATGATGTAGATGGCAACGTGATCAATTTTAAGGCTTCGGCATGGCTTTACAAAAATACTGGAACCAACAATGCGCCCAATTTCTCATTTCAGGCCAACAATTTTCTCCAAAACCAAATGATAGATGTGGGCGAGGAGGCCATTCCGGTTTTAGTAGACATAGACGGAGATGGCAGAAAAGACTTGTTGCTTGGTAGCCGTGGAAACCGATTTCAAAGCGATGAATTTTATGCAACCATTCATCATTATCGGAATATTGGTTCCGCACAATCTCCTGTTTTTCAATTTGTTACTGACGATTTTAGGGGCTTTTCATCTTTGGGCTGGTCCAGACTTCGACCTGTTGCAGCCGATTTGAATGGAGACAATGCGATTGATATTTTACTGCTAGGAACGCCCAGCATCAGCCAAACTCCAACCCAATCCAGGTTATTTTTAAATACTTCACAAGCAGGGCAGGCTGTAAATTGGAGCGGCAATGGAAATCCTTTTTCAGTGCCTTTCACTGTGTATGACTGCCCTTTGTTTACCGATGTAGACGGCGATGGCATTCAGGACATGTTATTGGGCAAATACGCAGGACGATTGCAATATTTCAGGAATACAGGCAGCAACCAAAGTCCAACCTACTCCCTCAGCAATAACGCTGCTTTAGGTTTACCAAGAAACAATTTTGCACGCAACATAAACCTAGCCATTGCCGACTTTGACCTGAACGGAGAGACTGATCTTATCATTTCAGATTCTGAAGGTGAAATGCGCATTTTCAAGGATTTTAAATCCGCCATTGTAGCCGGAACTTTGGCTGAATTCACCGATTCTTTGTTTATCAAATTGCCATTTCAAGCCAACCAAACTGGCACGAGATACCGGGTTTTTACTTCTCCTGAAGTGATTGATTTAGATGGAAACGGCACACCAGATTTGCTCATCGGATTGACAGGTGGAGGAATTGTAGCGCTGAAAAACAATGTTACGCCAACACAATTGAATCAAAAATCGAAAATCGAAAATCAGATTTCAATTAAAACTCAAAGCCAAAAAATTGAAGTAATTTCACCTCACCCAGGCCAACTGAAGCTTTTGGAAACAACTGGAAAAGTAACTTTAAAAACCTCATTTCCAGCAGGCGAATCAAGTTTCGAAATCGGACAAAACCTAAAACCAGGCTTGTACCTGATACATGTTCAAACAGCAAACGAAACGAAAATTGAGAAATGGCTGAAAACCTGGTGATGCAGAAAAAATCAACTCTCTGCCAACACCTTTAAGCCAGGCTTTAAAACCTCGATTTGCGAATATATTTCCTGCAACCAAAGAGGGTTGTTGAGGCAAAAACCAAACCATGCTTCTTCTCTTTCCTGCAAATGACCATTGGGCAATAGTCGGCTTTTCAAGTTTAAAAATTGCTGCCAATCGCCTTCAAACGAAGTTTCGCCTATTTTTAAAATCCGCTTGAACACGTTTTCGGTTTGTTTGTTGAAACGGGCTTGCTCGGCCAGCACCCACGACTCAAGCGATCCATCTGTTTTAGCAGCAAGAATAGCCAATTGCCCCCACCAATTTTCCAGCTCTTGTTCCATGGTTTTGAGGTCGAGCGGCAAGTTCGAGGTTTTGAGCAACCAGGCACGTTTCAGCGCCGGCTCATCTTCGAACAATGCCTTCAGTCCGAGCTCCCATTTGTCCAATTTCCGCTTTTGGACATCTTTGATTATGAGTGCACTAAATCGAGGAATGATAACCGGCATAGGTACATCAAACGCTTGAAACAAGCCCGTAAATTGTGCCCAGTAAGACAACTCTGCCGGCCCTCCGAAAAAAACCACATCCGGCAAAATCAATTGTGAATAAAGCGGTCTTAACGCTACGTTTGGACTCACCTTTTCAGGGGATGCTTCCATTTTCTCAAGCAATTGATCCTGGGAAATTTGTTGCCCGCTACCTAACAATTCAAACCCATTTTCATGCGGTGCAATTCGGTAGCGTTGCCCGTTTTCTAACCAAAATAGATTTACCTCTCTTGGCTGAATTTGCGCTTTATAGCCGGCCTTTTCCAAAGCTTTTGTAGTGGCCAGAATGGTAGATTGAGCCACTTTCTCCTGAATTTCCCGTTTGGCAATTGGCAAAAAAAGCTCCTTGAGCGTTTTTGCAGAAGCGTCGAGTTGAAGCAGACCCATGCTGCCAAACCAATGATGTAAAAATGAAAACGTTGATACCATCAAAGTCTCACCTTTGCTATATAACAATGCCGATTGGTCTGCACTTTTTGACGCAATTTCGTTGGCCAATTCTTCTAAGCCTTCAGTAGAAAGATCGCCCACAGAACCTGTTTGACTGGTTTCCCAAACCATTGGTTTGCTAAAAAAAGAAAGCTTGCTCACCTCTTCTACATCATGGTCCTCGCCATGAAGCCAATGGATGGGCACAAACTGGTAGTTTGGGAGTGCAGCTTCCAACTCGTTGGCCAGTTTGATAACCGACAATATTTTGAAAGCCACATACATAGGCCCTCCAAACATCACCAACTGGTGCCCACAAGAAATACTTACACAGTTGGGCATGGCAAGCTTGCTAAGCTGCTTTTCAACTATTGGGTTTAAGCTTTTTTCCTGATATTGACCTCTCAAAGTTGCAACCAGCCTGTTTCGGTTTTCTGCAGGATAGCTATCCAATTTTGCTTTAATGGTGGGTTCAAAATCGGCAAGTTGGCTTGGCAAAAGGGGCAAACCATTTACTATTTGCTTACCCTTCGACAAGTCGTTGACCAGGTCTGAAATTCCTGGAACTGCACTAAATTCAAGAAATTCAACTTCTTTTAGCATAATGTTTGGGCAAAGAAAAAGCCACAGCTTCATGCATGTGGCTTCTTTTTAGTGTTTACAGTTTGGTTATTTATCGATGCTGATAAGCTCAACTTCAAAAACCAATGTAGCGCCTGGCTGAATTTTTGGAGGAGAACCAAAGTCTCCGTAAGCCAAATCAGATGGGATGTACAATTTCCATTTCGACCCAACAGGCATAAGCTGTAGTGCTTCTACCCATCCTTTGATAACTCCGTTTACTGGAAAACTGGCTGGTTGACCTCTGTCAACAGAACTGTCAAACACGGTGCCATCTAGCAAAGTGCCATGATAATGCGTAGTAACTTTGTTTGTAGAGGCAGGTTTTTCGCCTGTTCCGGCTTTCATGATTTCATATTGAAGCCCGCTTGGCAAAGCAACAACACCGACTTTCTTGCCATTTTCTGCCAAAAAGGCTGCACCAATGGCTTTATTTTGTTCGGCAGCTTCTTTATTGCCACCGGCCCCACCAGCAGCACCTTGCTCTGCCTGCATTTTTTCTTGCATTTCTGCTTCAAATGCTTTCAGGGTTTCCATCACTTCAGCTTCTCCCATCAAACCTGGAGTTCCGTTCAACACTGCTTTCATGGCGGAAGCCAATATGTCAGGATTCACCTCTATCTTTTGGGTTTTCATGCCTGTAGCGATGTTGAAACCAACTGCATAGCTAAATTTTTCTGTTTTGCTTAATTCAGCTGGCTTGAGTTCAGCAACTTTGGCTGTTTTCGATTTTGATCCAGAAGCTTTTTTGCCGGTTTGAGCAAAAGTTCCAACTGCGAGAAGGCAACAAGTGCCTGTGAGAAATATTGTGCGAAAATTCATTATTGTTCTAAATTGGGCGCAAGCTAAGCAAAAAATACCTTAGCCCTCAGAAAGGTTTCTTAATTTAGCGTCTGATTCATTACAACGATATGTTGAAAAGCCACAGTTTTATTCTTTCACTTACTCTTCTAACATGCTTTCTATGCCTGTTTTGGAGCCCAACTGTATCTGCCCAACAGTCTGATAAGTTTGAAAAGTACTATCGAAAATTCAATGAATTTTTACAAAAAGGTGATGTATTCGAAGCCAATGAAGAGTTTCAACGTCTGCGCAAAAAATTTGATGCAAAAAACGCAATACCTGAAGACACCCTCAAACTCATTTATGCAGAAGCACTTTTATACCAATTAAAAGGCGATAACAATTATGCAACAGATCTCACAGACGCATACATTTCAAAAGCTAAACTAAGGTTTGGTGAGTCGCATCCTGTTTACATAGAGGCTTTATACAACAAGGCGCATTTGCATTATTCCATCGACGATTATTATCCGGCTTCTATGTTCTGCAACCGGGCCATTGAAAACCTGAGCAAAGCCGATGTTACAGATTCGAACCTGATCTTTAAAATTCGCCTCTTGCATGCAAGTCTGTTGGTGGATAGAGGCTATTACAACGAAGCTATTCCGGAAGTCAGGTATGTGCTTCACCAATCCGACAACAGGCTGATGGAGAAAAAAGAAATAGTGACTGGCTCAGGAAAAAAGAAATTCAAAAAATATGATTTGCGTGAAATGCACGATCGAATGGCCGATAAAGGAGCTGCCATGTTGCTGCAAGCCAAGCTTTTTGGACTAAGAGGCGATTACATCAATGCTGAACTTACGCTCAAAGAAGCAGGAGACTACATCAAGAAAAAGTTGACTGAAAAAGATGCTGCATACATCAACTATTTGCTTCAGCTGAGTGAATTTGACCAAACCATGAACAGGGAGCAGGAATCGCTGAATGCTTTGAAAAAGGCTAAGTCTTTGGCCAACAAACGCTTTTTCGAATACACCTATTTGTCGAGCCACCCAAAATACCTTGAATTGGTGGAACGCATGATTCAGGCATACCAGTTCAAGGGCAACAAAGACAAAGTAATAGAACTAGATTCTGAATACAGAAAAATCATACTGACATTTTACCCCACTGTAGAAAGCTATAAAGTAAGGATGCGCATTCCCTTCAACCAAAACTGGGAACGGAATGAAACTTCTTTCATTTTTTTACTTGAAAAGCTGGTCAAGGATATAGAGGCCTATAAAATTTCCAACAAATATGCTTTTCAGATATTGGGTTCGCTCTACCAAAACACCGTCTACGCCGACAGCATCAACAAAGCAAACTACTATTTGAATTACTGGCTCACCATGTTGAAAGATGTTTGTGGCGAAGGTTCTGTAAACTATCATGTGGTGAAATGTGAACAAGCTAATTTTTACGCCATTCATGCCGACAAAATTCCGCTAGCCTCCGAAATATATAAAACCAGCTTTGAAGGTGTGGTGAAACAACAACTTCTACCGGGCCACTACCAATACATGCGCATTCAAAACCAGTTCGGCGAATATTTTGAGGCAATAGACAAATTCCCCGCAGCACTTGTGGCATACAAGAATGCAGAAAAGTTGATCTTGGATCGGTTTGGGAAAAAGAGTTATCAGTTTTATGCCCAGCAACAGCGAATTGCCGGAGCAGAAATGAAGCTAGGTTTGTTTAAGCAGGCAGAAGAAAAATTGCATACAGCCCTCGAAGAACTTAAAAAGTTAAAAGGAAAAGATTCGAAAGAGTATTTGGCTACCATTCAAACATTGACACGGCTCTATGTTACTACAGGCGACTATGAGCAAGCCGACAAACAATTGGCCAGTACTACCAAAATCATAAAAAATGCCAGTTCAGGTAGTTTGCTTGGATACAATGGGCTAGAAGAGGAAGCTATGTTGCTCCTCAATAAAGCCCTGTATTCCGATGCAGAAAAAAGGGCCTACAGTTTATTGGTCTACAGGCAGTTCAAATTTGGAAAAGATGTACACCGATCTCTCATCATTCCTCAGCTTATTTTAAGCGATGTGTTTCTAGCAAAAGGTGATTATGTAAAAAGCCTGGACGCTGTAAATCAAGCTGTTTCTATGAGCAAGGCTATATTTAACGACAGTAGTTTGTATTATTTGAAAAGCAAGTCGCAGTTAGCCAAAGTGCTTTCTGCCATTGGCGACTATGAAAATGCAGAAGAACCAGCTCAGGAATCGGTGACAAAATGTGAGCGATTTTATGGAGCCAACTATTATGAAAATGGTACTTTTCTGCTCAATCTGGCGATGGTAAAATTTTATGTTGATCCTGCTGATAAAAAAGTAGCCACACTCATCAACAAAGCTATAGATCTGAATCAAAAAAACTTTGGCTCAGAACACCCACAATATGCGCAATCATTGATGTACCTGGCTGCTTATTTTGCTGCAAACCGACGCTATGCTGAAGCAGAAAACCTCCTGGATCGTGCAGACGAAATTTATAGTGCTAAGTTGGGAGCAAAAAATGCTTATAAAGCTGGAATCCTGGCGCAAAAAGGCGACATCAGAAGGGCTCAAAATCAAAGGGAAGAGGCACTGAAACTATACGACCAATCGGCCAAAATTTACAAATCAATTTTTGGAATCAGCCACCCCATGTATGTGAGCGTTTTTGGCAAATCCGGACAAGTGCTTTATTCTTTGGGCAACATTAAAAAAGCAGCAGAAATTGCTGAATTTACAACAACCCAAAATCTAAACTTCGTTCAAAAGTTTTTCCCTTCCATGTCTGAACGAGAAAAGGCAAAATACTGGAGCGTAATAAAGCCTGATTTTGAATACTATTACACCATAGCATTGCGGTTTAAAGATGAAAGACCAAAAATCATCGGAAAGCTATACGATATCACACTAGCTACTAAGGCTATTTTGCTTAGTTCATCAGTAAAAACCAGGCAAACCATACTCAACAGCGACAACATGGAACTGCGCAACAACTACCGAAATTGGTTGAAGCGAAAAGAAGACCTTGCAGCTGCATTGGAAATGACCAAAGCACAGCAAGTTGCAGTTGGAATCAATTTGAAGCTTCTGGAAGAAGAATTGAATGGAATTGAGAAAAAGCTTTATGAAAAATCGAAAGAGTTTAGAGAAGAAAATGAAGAACGCTACACAAGCTGGCCTGAAATTAAGAAAAATCTAGGCCCCAACGAAGCAGCTGTAGAGGTAGTAAGATTCAGATATTTTAAAGACAATTTCACCGATTCAATTGTGTATGCAGCTTTTGTGATAAAGTCAACAAGCAAAAGCGGCCCGGAGATGGTAATATGGCCAATGGGCAACAAATTGGAAGAAAAGTATGTGAATTATTACAGAAACAGCATGCGTTTCCTGTTGGCAGACAATCTCTCCTACAATGCGTTTTGGCAACCTTTAAGCCAAAAGATTCCACCCGGAACAAAAGTTTATTTTTCTCCTGACGGGGTGTTCAACCAAGTGAACGTTGAAACCTTCAGCACACCATCTGGCAGATCTGTGTTAGACGAACAAAATATTGTGCTGCTTTCAAACACCAAGGATGTCTTGAAAATAAAAGACGTGGAAGCCAGAAAACGAATTGTTAAAAATGAAGCTGTTCTGGTGGGCGACCCAACATTCTACGATCCTGCTTCGGCGAAAAGAATTCCGAAAGGCTCTAAACTGAATGATCTTCCAGGCACCTCCGATGAAGTGGCCTCACTAGATAAAATTTTAAAATCCTCACGTTGGGAAACCACGACTTTGCTCAAATCTGCCGCCGACGAATCATACATCAAAGGACTTCGAAGCCCAAGGGTGCTACACATAGCCACACATGGTTTCTTCTTAGAAGATTTGAAACTCGACACATCATCGTCTGTAAACCTTTTTCAAAACAAAGCAGTCGATAATCCATTGTTGCGATCTGGCCTGGTATTGAACGACGGTGGCGAACTGCTTTTGGAAAATGACTACAGACTCATAAACCAACGGGAAGGTGTGCTTACTGCTTATGAAGCCATGAGCCTCAATCTTGACCAAACCGACATGGTGGTACTCAGTGCCTGCGAAACAGGTTTGGGAGAAATCATGGTTGGAGAAGGTGTCTATGGACTACAGCGTGCCTTTCAGATAGCCGGAGCAAAAGTAGTGGTAATGAGTCTGTTTAAAGTTTCAGATCATGTTACCAGGGAATTGATGCAGGTATTTTATCAAAAATGGTTGGCAGAAAATCTCGATAAACGTGTAGCTTTTCTGGAAGCTAAAAAAGACATCCGAAAAAAGTATCCCGAAGAAAAATACTGGGGTTCATTTGTGATGATAGGTGCAGATTAAGCAAGACTTTGCCCAAAACTCTTCCGCAAATATTCAGTAGCTTTTTCTTTTGTCTGAAACCAATCCAACTATTGATCGCTCATTTTGAATATGCCTGAAACGGGTAGAAATGGATGCACTTTCTTAAACAAATCTGTTGGTTGAAATGGTTTAATGAGGAAGTCTGTAAAACCTGCTGTTCGCAAGTCTGTTTTTTCCTGGAAAAATGCATCGGCTGTTAAAGCAACCACAGCTAAGGCCGGCTTGCTGGCTTTAATGACTTTGGTGGCTTTGTAACCATCAATACCAGGCATTTGTAAATCCATGAGCACCAAATGAAGCTGGTTTTTCAAGGCTACATCAATGGCTTCTTGTCCGTCATTTGCTTCCAGCACATCAGCACCCCATTTACTTAAAAAGCGCTTGGCTATCATAAGGTTCACAGGGTTGTCATCTACCACCAAAATCCGCATTCCTTTTAAGCTATTGGCGTCTGCTGCTTTGGCCACAGCCCCTTGGTGAATCTCCTGTGCTTTTTTATTTTTCAACTTCAGGTCGAAGCTAAAATGAGACCCTTCGTTTAGGCGGCTTTCAACATGCACATCGCTTCCCATCATTTCTAAGAGTTTCTTCGAAATTGCCAGACCCAAACCAGTACCTCCAAAGCGCCTTGTAGTATCGCTAGAAGCTTGTGTAAAGTTTTCAAAAATGAGATCCAGCTTGTCTTTAGGTATCCCAATTCCTGTGTCCGACACTTCCATTCTGACGTTTACAAACCCATTGCTTTCATCGAGCAGCCTAGCCTTCACCACTACCTTTCCTCGTTCTGTAAATTTAATGGCATTGCTCACCAGGTTGTTCATGATTTGTGTGAGCCTGAAACTATCGCCTTCCAGCGACTGATTTAAGCTGGCATCGATATCTGTTACCAACTGGAGATGCTTGTTGTTTGCAGCAGGAAGGTGAATCTGAGCTATTTTTCGCATCAGCTCATCGATATTGAACTCTCGTTTTTCAAGCACCACTTTCCCGCTTTCAAGCTTGGTGTAGTCCAAAATATCGTTGATAAGTGTGAGCAGGTTTTCTGCAGAGAATTGCAGATTTTTCAGGTAGTTAATCTGTTGAGGTTTTGGCTCTTCTTCGAGCAACAAATGAGAAAGTCCAATGACTGCATTGATTGGTGTACGTATTTCGTGGCTCATAACCGAAAGAAACTGCGCTTTGGCTCTGGCAGATACCTCTGCTTCTTTTTTAGCCAATGCCAATTGCACCATCTGGTTCTTTTCAGAAGTGATGTCCTTAATTGACCCTATAATTTTCACCACAAAGTCTTTATCATTGCGCATGGCTATGGCTCTGTTTTGAACCACTATGATTTGCCCGTTTTTGTGCCTGTATCGTTGCTCTACTTCATACGAGCTTTCACCACCTTTCAATATTTTTTCTCTGAAATAGTCCTCAAGCTCCTTCTTGTCTTCAGCAAAAACAAGTTTTTCCCAAACTTCCATGCTGTTGGGAAGCTCATCTTGTTCATAACCCATTATTTCCTTCCAGCGTGGGGAAAAATAGGTCTCTTTGGTTTCAAGGTTCATTTCCCAGATTCCATCTTGAGAGGCTTCAATGGCTAATTCGTATTTCTCTTTGTTTCTAATTATTTCCCTGGTTTTCACAGCCAAAGCACGGGCGGTTCCCACATACATGGCCAAAGTTTGCATAACTGTAATATCAGCTTTTTCCCAAACTCTTTCTGCCTTGCAAAAAATCCCAATAAAACCTCCCAATTCAGTACCTATTAGCCAAGGAACTGCCATCATAGTTTGAGCTTTATGGCCTTGTAAAAATGCTAGTTCATGGACAGTTACAGACGATTCATGCACAATTAAATATTCGTACCCTTCCAATCTCTTTAGCCAATGTTCATAATTTTTTACTTGGTACAGTTGGTCAGGAACTCCCTTTACCGTTTGTTGTCCTTCTGTAGAAGACCATCCCATTCGCAAGTGCAATTGGGCATTGTTGTTGTCTGCAAACTTGAATAGCAATATGGATTTTGCTTGCATTTGTTTCCCCAATTGTTCGAACAACCCGGGAATAGCGGGAACCGGATCTGGATTCTGAAAAAGCGTTATTGCATTGGAATTAACCAATTTAAGCAGCTCATTAGAGCGCTCTAATTCCAAAATAGCTTCCTTTTCTTTGTTGATGGATTGCGCTACACCGTCTCTTCGAATTACTTGACCATTTTCATCAAAAACAGGCCTGGAAGTAATTCTGAGCCAAGTAATATCATTGCTTTCACTAAGCACCCTCAACTCGAAAGTAGATTCTTCTGCTAAGTTCTTTTCTGTTAAAGGATTGATGAAATGCAGGTCATCAGGATGGATAATTTGGGCAAGCCTGGAAAAATCTTCCAAAAGCCAATCCATTGGTCTACCCAAAATAGTGCTTGCATTGGGCGACAAATAGAGAAGTTTCTTGCTGCTTAAATCGAAAGAATAGATTAAGTTGGGAATGTTCTTAATAACCCTTTCCCTGAAAAAATGCATTTGCTCCCGCTCTTCCCGTATTTTGTAACTTTCTGTTATATCATGGGTCGACACTGTAACCCCGGTGATGATGCCAGCATGGTATACAGGTCTAAGCATTACCTGATTTTTTCGCCCCAGGTGGTCAAAAATATCTTCCACGATTTCTCCTGTAGCAAAAACCCTGGCATATTTCTCATCCCAGAAGTCCCTGATTTCCTTGTCAATGGCCTTTTTTTCTTCCAGGCTGAGGGTAGAAAGAAAAATTTCAAATTGTTCTCTTGACTTATGAAATGCCTCGTTTGCCACTTCGATGGCTCCTTCTGTGTTCATGAGCCAAATTGCTCCACCTTGGTTGTTCACTATGGCTAGCAACTGTTCCTGAGAATGTTGAATATTTATCTCTGCTTCCTTTTTGTCTTGTACATCGCTAATCCGAATCAGGAAAAAAGATTCATCATGAAGTGAGAAATAAGAACTGGATAAATTACCCCAAAAAAGAGATCCATTCAGACGTTTATACTGCAAATCAAGGTTCCAGATTTCTCCTTTTCTGGTGCGCTCAATAAGCTCTCTGCGATCTGAAGTAGTAAGTGGATTTACCTCCAAGTCTTTGCCAAAGCCAGCCAGTAAATGCGCCTTATCCTGATAAGCAAAAAGCTCCAGGGCCCGGTCGTTGCAGTCCTTAAGTTTTTTTGAATTTGCATCAACCAAAAACAAAGCATCGACCGACTGCTCAAAAAGTAAATTGAAAAACTGTGCCTGATCATTCAAGTTCTTTTCGCTTTTCCAGAAGTAGGTAGAAATAGTTAAACAGACGAAGCCAAAAAACACCAGACTTGTAAAAAACAGCACATTAATTAAGGTTTCATACCCTTCCACCTTCAAGCCTGCAATATTTGCCAGATCAAATTCTGTTTGCCTGAACAGCACAAACACAACAGAAAAAATTAACATGTAAGCCTGCAAAACAAGCCCCAACCGAGGCCCAACTGTGAAAAACCCTACTACTACCAATATCACACAATGGATAAAAATAGCAGAGAGAAACAACGGAGATTCTGAAAAGAACAGACTAAGGCTAAACAACAAAATACTCACAGAAGTGAAAACGGTGGCTGCCGTATTCAATCGCTTTTTTACTAAAAGTAAATACAGACAAACAATATCGAATGATGTACCTAAAATGGAAAAAGGCACTAAATGCGCAAGATCATTGTAAAGCATAAAACCCTGGGCTGTTAGACCAAACAGGGTGTAGATAAGCATGATCCAAAAAGCAAGTTTGGTTTTTGCCTTTTCTATCTCGCTAGGAATAGACTCTATACTTTTAAGGTAACTTATGAACATATCGGTGCTTTTAAGCCCTTGAATTTATTTTCATCATTCCACAAAACCAAAACTGACTATTTTGGTGCATGTAATTTTTTCAATATAAGTTGTGCATAAAATTAGCCAAAGCAAGTTTTCAAATGGTGGCAGCATATCAAAAGTTGGTTTGAGCATGCTTCAGTTAAAAACATGGTTTTGGTTATTTTCTTCAAAATGGTTAGCATTGCCTTCTATCTACCTTGATGGACACACTTACCTTTACAGCCCGACTGCCCAGCGACTTGCAGCAACTTGCAAATGAGGCCATTGCATGGTCAGGAGGTGTGCAGCATTGGTTTTTCGATGGGGTGCCAGGTTCCGGAAAAACAACATTCATTCAGGCCCTTTGCAAAGAAATTGAAGTGATAGACAGGGTAACTTCCCCTACTTTCAGTTTGATGAACCAATACAAAACCAAGCAAAATGAGACGGTACATCATATTGATTTTTACCGCTTAAAGTCAGAAGATGAAGCCCTTCGTGCTGGGCTTGACGATGCCTTAGACGAGGCTGATTATTGCTTTGTAGAGTGGTGGAAAATGTTTCCTGCTCTTGCATCAGAAAAACGTATTGAAGTAGACATGGAATTGCTGCCTGACGGGCAACGCCAGATTAGGTTAACCAAACATGAAAATTGAAATCAATCCCGGATTAGGTGCCATGGCGAAAGAGTCGGCCATGCAACCCAAAGAGCAGCAGCTCGAGGTGAAAACACAAACTTCGGGTCTGTTTATTGGTGTGCCGAAAGAAACTGCCATGCAGGAAAACCGATTGCCCATTACGCCAGATGGCGTAGCGCTGTTGGTAAACAACGGACATGCAGTAACCATTGAAGCCGGGGCAGGTTCTGGCAGTAAGTTCGATGACAGGGTATACAGCGAGGCAGGGGCACACATTGCGTATTCACCCAACGAGGTGTATGAAAAAAGTGATTTGGTGTTGAAAATAAATCCCCCTTCAATGGACGAGATTGGCTTAATGAAACCAGGATGCAGCCTCGTGTCTGCTTTGCAGGTTACTCAGCTCACAACAGATTATTTTCAGGCGCTCAATGCTAAAAAAATCACTGGAATTGCCTTTGAAATGATCGAAGATCCAGTTGGCTCTGTACCTATTGTGCGTGCCATGAGCGAAATAGCTGGAAGTACTGTGCTGCTTATTGCCGCAGAATTTTTGAACAGCAACAACGCCGGTCGTGGAATTATTATGGGTGGAGTAACGGGAGTGCCGCCTACAAAAGTTGTTATTATTGGAGCCGGCACAGTGGGAGAATACGCTTGCCGATGCGCCATTGGTTTGGGAGCGGAAGTGAAGATTTTCGACAACCACCTGTACAAGCTACGGAGGATAAAACAGGAGCTTGGTGCCAACATTTTCACATCTACCATAGACCTGGCTAATTTGAGCGATGCCATAAAAAGAGCCGACGTGGTGATTGGAGCATTGAGAGCAGAAGAGGGCCGCACACCTTGCGTGGTGTCTGAAGACATGGTGGCCAGCATGAAACCCGATTCTATTGTGTTGGATGTAAGTATAGACCAGGGAGGCTGCTTCGAAACCTCTGAAATGACAACCCACAGCCAACCGACCTACAAGAAATTTGGGGTTACACATTACTGTGTGCCCAACATTGCTTCGAGGGTTGCACATACCGCTACTTCAGCGTTGAGCAATATTTTGACCCCAATTATTTTGCGTGCATACGAGCTAGGCGGCATAGAAGACATGATTTTTGCCAAAGACTGGTTTATGAAAGGCGTCTACTGCTACAAAGGTTCGCTCACCAACAAGCATTTGGCACGTATGCTCAACATGAGATACAAAGACTTGAACCTATTTAAAATGGCCCGATTTTGATGGAAATGACCGAAGCCTCGGAAGTGCAAACCTGGGTGAGAGAACTGGTTGGGCAAACCGATGAAAACAACGAAGCCCAATTGTTGAATTACCTGGAAAAACAAGTCGAATATTTACTCGAAACCAGGCCTCAAATGCTGGCACAAGTGCTATATCGACTCGATGTGGATGAAGAAAAGTCTAAAGCTGCGCTCAAACTTCCAACCCATGAATGGGCAAAGGCATTGGCTAAGTTGATGTTTGACAGGGAAAAGTTGAGGCTGGCGTTGTGGAAAAAGTATAGTGGAAATAGCAGTAAAACGGAACCAAATGCATTTTCTGATTGATGCATTTTAAAAAATCTTGCCCATCTCAGGCGGGATTCCTTAAAAAC
>JBBRCC010000013.1:0-55974 GCA_038205175.1 Cytophagales bacterium
TACTTCAAGTTGGGGCATAATTCCGTCACGTTCACAGAATTTGTCGGTGTCATCAAAGTTGGGAATCTGACCATCGAGGTTTTACCGAAAGCAGATAAGCCTACAGGAAAGGAGGATTCAGCCGAAAAAGGAATTTGGCAAAATGTTTTAATCAACATGCTTCGCAAGGTGAATGGGTTTGATATCCAGATTACCAGCGATGCATCCCTCAGGTTGAAACCTAATGCGATTTTGCATTTCTATTTTGAACTATTTGTAAAGGAAGTTGAATTGCTACTTCATCAAGGCCTTGTGAAGCGGTACCGGAAAGAAGAGGGAAATTCGACCGCATTAAAAGGGAGTCTTCAGTTTGCCCAACACATTCAAAAGAACCTGACACACCAGGAGCGGTTCTTTGTTCGATACACAACTTACGACCGAATTAATCCTTACAATCAGGTTCTCTACAAGACTTTGTGTGTTTTGCAAAAGATCAACACAAGCCAAGCGCTGCAAAGCCGGATTGGTTCTTTGTTGCTGAATTTTCCTGAAATGCCAGACCTGAAAGTAGATGAGGCATTTTTTGAAAAACTGGCATTGAATCGCAAAACAGAAGGATATCGGAAAGCCATTCAGATTTCCAGACTGATTTTATTGAACTATCACCCAGATCTTTCCGACGGCCGGAATGATGTGCTGGCACTGATGTTTGACATGAATGATTTGTGGGAAAAGTATGTGCTGGTTTGCTTGCGAAAAGCGGGTGCTGAACAAAAGGTAACGGTGAAAGGGCAATCCATAAGAGGTTTCTGGAAACCAATGGTGGGGTGTAGGAAAACCATTCGGCCAGACATTGTTTTGGAGAAAAATGACCAGGTAATTGTGGTTGATACCAAATGGAAACGGCCACAAAGAGGAAAGCCGGACGATGGTGATTTAAAACAGATGTATGTGTATAATCTCCACTGGAAAGCGAAGAAAAGTTATTTGCTGTACCCAGGTGAAGGAGAGATACATTCAGGTAGTTATTTTCATTTTGAAACAGGAGCAGAAGGCCATAAAGATTGTTCACAACTTTGGAAAACAGTGCTAGGGAAGGAAGACAAATTAGATCCTGAATTTGGACGTGAATTGTTAAAATGCCTAGGGCTAATTTAAATAATAAGAAATTATTAGAATAAATGTCTGATCAAAAAGCTTCCCCCTTTAACCTCAACTCCCTCAAAGGCCGCATGGCCGAGCACTTGGTGCAGGATCTGTTTATCCACAGCGGATACAATGTGTTTAATTTTGGGCTGGAGCGGATTATGCCTTCTTTGAGTAAAATGCTGGCATTCAATCAGCAGAAAACCAGTAAGGAGCTGCGTTTTATGCCTGATTTTGTGGTTCAAAGCAATGAGAATGGCGATCTGTTTTATCTGGAAGTTAAGTTTCGGGCGGATGGCTTTTTTGCTTTCGATGAACGCTACCAAAACTATCCATATTAGAATGCCTGGTTTGGAATAGTGTCGCCAGACAAGGTTCAATGTATGCACTACAAGCGGTTGAAGGCAGGCTTCGACATCAGCCCGGATAGCCAATATTTGTTGACCAAAGTAAAGTCGTTTCATATTCAGCCAGAAGTGTTGGCAGAGTATGGGGCTTATATAAGTCAGATGTTTGCAGGATTTAGGAAACCACAATAATTAACCTAGTTATGTTATCAGACATCATTATCAAATCAAAGTTGCTGGAATTTGAAAAGAGTTCATTCTTAATCGAACTTAAGAGGACCTCGAAAGGAAAGAAATATCTGCAAATTACACAAACTATTGCCGATGGAGAGCACAGCAGATCGTCGATTATAAAAGTCAATCCCAAAATCCTGAATACCCTATTGGCTTCTTTGCTTGAGTTTAATGGAGAAGTGGACAGGGCAGCAGCCATACCTAAAGATGTGTATGGCAAAGATCTGGCAAAGTTGAAAGCGGTTTATCTCAAAGGAAGTACTTTGGAATCTCTGCAACTTCAGTTTCCACAATACTCTGTAGAAGATATGGAGGCAATGCTTCGGGCAGATGGGGTTGCCGTTGTAAACCAGGTGTATACTCCGCCAAAAAAGCGATATTATCGGAGGAAAAGGTAAACATAACTGGTAAGTCCAGACCTTGCAAATGGCGGTTTTGAGATTTGATTTATTTCGCTTTACTTGCCCACTATACTTTTTTAGTTATTTAATCCCTGAGTATGAATACGGTTATTTACCTTGCAGATTCCAGTGACGGTGCTTTGTTTGGAGTGCTTCTCGGCTTATTAATTTTCCTGAGTTATAAGTACCTAAAATTGAGAAACATCCATAAGAAAAACCAAAAGCAGCTTATGGAAAAAGTTATCTTTCAAAATGAACAGATAAGTAAGCTTGAAATTGACTCAACCCGTTTTCAGTTGAACCCCCATGCTTTTAAAAATACGCTTTCTACAGTTAAGCTTTTTGCAGAAAGAACAACGGAATCTGCGTTAAAAACCATTGAACATTCAAAAAAAACAACGGAATCTATTGATAAATTGTCCGGTGTGTTAGACTATATTATTTACGGTTCAAGAGCATCTTTTGTATCGTTGTCGGAGGAGATACAGTTTCTGGAGATCTTTATCGATCTTTATAAGTTAAAACTAGATAGAAAAGATGTTGTAAACTTTCAGATTAAAGTTGATCCACATCATACCTTTTGGCACCAACCTGTTTTGCCTCCTCTTATAACAGCTTACTTCATTGAAAATGCTTTTAAACATGGCAGGCTTGACGAGAAAATGGCCCTCAATGTGAAACTGGAAATAAAAAGTAATCGATTAGCTTATACAGTAACGAATCCTATTTCTCTCATCAAAGCAACAGGCCATGGAGGAGTAGGGTATGAAAATATGCAGAGAAGGCTTCAGGTAATTTTTCCACACAGGCATACGCTTACCACTTCGAGTGAGGGAGATTGTTTTGTAGCCCATCTTGAAATTGAACTACACGTACGAAATGAGAAAAATTAAGATTGTTATTCTGGATGACGAAAAGTCTGCTTTGGAACTTCTTAGCATGTATGTGCGTCGATTACCCAATGTGGAGCTGGTCGCCGATTTTCAAAGTCCATTAGAGTTTCTGACTTGGGAGGAGGAAAAGAATGAATATGATCTCTTGATTAGCGATGTAGATATGCCTGAGATGAGTGGCATTGAAGTTTCAAAGTCGATCAAAAGGGCTGTTATCTTCACATCAGGAAAGTTTTCCCGGTTTGCCAATCCGCTTTCGAAAGCTGATGTTGAGCAACCAAACATCCTTGCGCAAGTCCCGAAACCTGTGCATTTTGATTTGTTAGAAAAGGCACTGGCTAAGTTTTCGTTTCCAAAGGAGGTAGCCTTACCAAAAGAATTTATAAAACTAAAAGCAAAGGAAGATTATGCGCTTATCAGAATCTCTGATATTCAATTGATTTCAACCCGTGATTTTGAAAAAAAACAAGGGAAGGTTGGTGGCGGCAACAAAATAGTTTACCGTGAAAATGGCTCTCCTGTTATTATAACAGATATTTCCTTAGATGATATCTTAAAGCAACTTTCCAATCCTAATTTCATGGTTATTTCTGATAGTTGTCTGATTCAAAAGAAAGCGATTTCCGGTTTCAATAAGTCAGAAATCTGGATCACCCTTAACATTCAGCCTCATCATTTCGAAGATGCCAATAGAGGTTGCAGAATTTTTATTTCAGACCATTTGAAACAGGCCTTTCAGCGCTTTCTTGACTCATAAAATTCTTTGTTCTTCAAAAAGGTGTTTTTGTTCTTCAAAATGGCATTTGTAGACCTCGGGTCCATTCATTAAGTCGCTGATTTTCACCTTTGATTCGTTCAAATTAACGAACGAAAAAATTGAAAACAAAAAAAGAAGAATCTCTCATATCTGTTAATTCTAAGATAGGAGAAAAAAAGAAAAACAAGGACTTTGATCTTAAAATCAATGGCTTCATCCCCTCCGTCAACTTCCACCTATGGGAGCCTTGCAACATGCGTTGCAAATTCTGCTTTGCTACCTTTCAGGATGTAAAGCAAACCATTTTACCGAAAGGCCATTTGCCAAAGGAAGAGGCGATTGAAGTCGTTAAACGCATTGCTGCTTTTGGGTTTCAGAAAATCACCTTTGCAGGTGGTGAACCTACACTTTGTCCGTGGTTGCCGGAGTTAATTGCTACTGCCAAATCCCTTGGAATGACAACCATGATTGTTACCAATGGAAGCAAATTGACAGACGAATTTCTGGAAGTTAACAAAGAAAATCTGGATTGGGTAGCCATCAGCATCGATAGCCTGAATCCGGAAACCAATCTGAAAGCTGGAAGGGCAATTTCTGGCTCAAAGCCCTTAACTCAGGCGTACTATCAACATTTGATTGAAAGGGTGAAGTCAGCAGGTTATGGTTTAAAAATCAATACGGTGATTCATCGGCTAAATATGGATGAAGATTTTCTTGAATTCATACGTTGGGCTCAACCAAAAAGATGGAAGGTACTTCAAGTGCTATCGATGGAAGGCCAAAATGATGCCCATTTCAAAGACTTGGAGATTTCTGATATGGAATACCAAAACTTCGTTGATCGACACACAGAAATCAAATCGATTACAGAAGTTGTTTTTGAGGATGTAGATGCCATTCGGGGGTCTTATGCCATGGTTGATCCTGCAGGTCGGTTTTTTGACAATGTGGATGGTTGCCACAGCTATAGCCAACCGATTTTGGAGGTAGGTTGTTCAATTGCATACCAGCAGGTTCGGTATGATGCTCAAAAATTTGAAGAACGAGGCGGTGTTTACAATTGGGAAAAGCAAAGTCCGCCAATTCGTATAACGCTTTCTGGCAAGGTGGCTTCGGGAAAAAGTTCTGTTGGTAAGTTGTTGGCCGAACGATTGGGTTATGCATTCTGCTCCATTGGTAATCAAACAAGAAAGGAAGCTGAACGAAGAGGTATGACCATTGCCGAATTTCAAAAACTTTGTCTGAATACGACTGGAATGGATCAGGAAATAGATCTTTCCTTTTCCAATGATTGCAATGGGCAGTCGGGCCTGGTGATTGATTACCGGCTCGGATTTCAGTTTATCAAAAATGGCTTCCACGTTTATCTGAATATTCCGGATGAACTGGCGCTGGAAAGAATTCGTGCAGCCAACCGGGAAGGAGACGATGAGACAACCCTGGCCAAAAGGAACGAAATTTTTAAGCAACAGTTTCTGCAGGCATATAACCTGGACTACACACTTCCGGCGAACTATGATTTGGTAATCAGGATAAATCCTGAAAAAACGCTGGAAGATATAGTTGACGAAATTCTTAATGCAAGTTTCAAATGATAGGCATAGAGGTGAAAGGCAAAAGGAACCTGATTGCGGGTTTCTTTTGCTCCCATCATTTTCTTGAGATGGTTTGGGAGCGGAAAATTGAAGTAGGCTGCCTTCAGAAGTTTCTATCAGAAATTCCTGCAAACCGGCCTGATAGTTTTTGTTATATTATTCCATTGAAGAAGAAAGACAAGCATCATGAAAATGCATTAATTATTAAAATCTGTGGGGAACTACTTGTCACCGCTTACTTTACCCATCTAGAAAGCTATATGGGACGGAATAGAAAAGACCATTTCATTCTAAGCAAAACTAAGTATTAAGCTATGAAAAAAGTTCTATATCTGGATTTGGACGTCGTCATTACAGATTTTGATGCCGAAATGGAAAGGCTTAACCCGGGCTCATTTGGTTTGAAAGACCAAAAGCGTCGCTTGGTTGTGCATCGGGTTTGCAGTATAAATTCGGACTCCCTGAGAATCTTCCAGCTATTGAGGGAGCTCTGGAATCCACCGAAGTTTTGATGGACTTGTTTGATGTTTATTTCCTGTCGACACCGATGTGCCCAATTCATACCTTAGAAAAAGGATATGGCTGGAAAAGACATTTGGAGAAAAAGCAGCCAAACGGCTTATTCTAACCCATAGAAAAGACCTGCAGTTTGGACACATTTTAGTTGATGACCGAACAAGACATGGCGCTGATAAATTTCAAGGAATGTTTATCCACTATAGGCAAAAACCCTTTGAAAATTGGGAAATATTGCTTCCCTATTTAATTCAAGTTGGGCAACTTGGGTCGCTGAGAAATCCTTAACAATAATCTCAAATCCGAAATCCGAAACCCAGCTACATTAGGCGCAACAATTAACCATTCAAAACCATGGTAAAAGGTGGAAAACTGGCAATCGGACTGAGTACAACAGGCAAGCATTCAGGTGGTGGCAGGGGAAATAATTCCCCTGGTGGCTCCAAAAAGTAAGTGAAATGGGGAAGAAATTCCCCTTTTTCTGACATTATCCCTACGAAAGTACGGATCTGCTAAACACTGAAAGAATTCGAGCTTTGCACATTGTTTACGGTGCTGCGATTTTGCTTCATGCCTAAAGCTCCTAATTTTACGTGGGAAGGTTATTTCTGCAACCTTTAAATCTACTGCAGACCCACGATGCGGTTTAGGTATAAAGCCTGCTGAATATTTACTTTACTATGCTGAGATTCGCATGCCAGCTTGCTTCTTTGGATTTGATGGAAATGGAGTACAGGCCATCCTTCAAAGGAGACAAGGAAAGCGTTTCCAACTCAGAACTCAATTTCTTGTCGAAGCCGAGTACCAGTCTGCCTTGGGCATCACGAATTTCGATGCGGGCCTGCTGATCTTTGAAAGCGCCGGGTTCCAGATGGAGAAGACCAGTGCTGGGGTTGGGGAATATTTTGGTTGGTGCAATTTTGCTTCCTAAGGCCGTTGGTAAATTTACATTGTAGTAGGCGGTAGAGGTTACAGTGCAGGTAGAAACACCGTCATAATAGGTGCAGGTGAGCATATATCTGCCGGGAGTAGCAGGAGGAACCAAGGTGCCGGAAGAAGAAATATGTGGACCACTGAACACGGCACCTGCGGGTTGGGGTGTTAATGTTATGGGGTTCTGATTGATAACATAGTTGGAATCCATATTTGCGATGGCCGGAATTACACCCCTTGCCCGAACCATAACTGGCAAAGGACCAACCTGACAAATTCTGGATTCGGAAACTACAAAGTTGTAAAAATATGGGTAGAGGGTTGCACCACCCGTTCCATTGTTCAACTGAAGTACGTTGGCCAGCAGGTATGGGAATAAGACATTGCTGGTGTTGACAATGCCGTTGATCAAGGTGCCTTGTTTAAAGCCAATGAAATAGTTGTTTCCAGCAGTTAAAAACGCATTCAGCTCAATGGTGTTCTTGCCTTGCGAGGTGATGTTTACTGTTTTTTCGAAAATGGCTTGGTTTGCCGAATTCCTGATTTGGATGGTTCTGTTGCCCACAATGCTGGCGTAAATATCGACTGTGCGCAAGGAAAGGCTATTCAGCGCACTGAAGTTAATGCCAAAATTGCCGGTGGAATACACTGCTGTTCCGATGGTTGGATTTCGCAGGCCTACTGAATCTCGTTTGGCACCTGCTGAAGCCTGATTCATGCGGTAGTAAAGCAAAGTGTCGCCATTCAATCTTGGCCATTGAATGGTTCTGATGTCTGTTGCTCCAGAACTCACATACCAGCTTGCATTCATGTAGTGGGCAGGCAAAGTGGTGGTGATCGGGTTGAGCACACAAGCATTTACAGTAGACATTAAACCAATAGTGTCGACATTAAACCCGGCCACTTCTACAGAGTCTTTGTTGCCTTGTTGTTGGCTGCATACCTGGTTCAAAGACCGAACAGAATATCGTCCGGGCTGTGTTACTGTTATGCTTCTGGAAGTGTCGCCTGTGCTCCAAATAACCCTGTTTGAATTTTGTGCTGTAAGTGTGGTAGATTGCCCTTCGCAAAACGAGTTGATACCTGAAATTCTCAAAGGCTGGCTATTGCCTCCCTGACGATTGAGCGTGATGGGAAAAGCTTCTACGTTGTTGGTTTCGTCCGATTCTATAAAGTTGTTGTTTGGGTCTACTTCAACCACCAGCCAATACTGCCCATTGCAGGTATTGGGAGGAATATTTACCCACATGCCGTCCAGGTTTTGCGAATAGATATCGACATACCCGGACGAAATGCCCTGAATTTGCGGACTGCAATTGTAGCGAATGCCCAGGCCATAATTGGGAAAATTGGCAGAGCTGAGCACTTGGCCATTGTTAGACACACAATCGCCCAATGAACTTTGGCAGTTCGATAAATCCATGAGGCAAAAACCAAGCTTACTACCTGTGCCCACAAGCGGCCATTGTCTTGGGTCGGAAATGTTTTCATCTCTGATTCTCAAGGTATAAGTGCCCCAATCGTCAACATGCATGTGGCCATGGGTTGGGTGGTAAGTCATGTTTCCGCTGTTTCTCAGGTATTTTACCATGGTGTTGCCTTGTTTTTTGAACATACGCTGAAAAGCAATTTGCTTGGCTTCTTCCAGGTTGGGGCAAGTGAAATTTATGGTGTAGTTGGGGTCGTAAACCCTGATGGTGTCTGTTCCACACACAAAATGACGGTAGCCATCATCGTCGATGGTAACAACTTCAAGAGGTCCGAAGCCAATATTTGGAGTAGAAACGGTGACATTTAAGCGGCCAAAACCGCCCCAGGTTGCCCGGGGTGCATGTTCTGTAAATTGACCCAAGTTTATAGGCCTGCGGGCAACTTTGATGTCAGGCAGGAGGTAGCAATTGGTAGAGTCTGGATTTGGACAAAAGCAAGAGGTGGCGTTGTCTCTGGTGCATTGTGCATTTGAGGAAGTAGTTTGCAGCAGGAAAGCAAAAAACATGACCAAAGGCAAAGCCTTACATGCAGTATAAATTTTTTTCATGGTAAGCTGAGTAATTGCTATTTGCATTGTTTTTCACATGGACATGTAAATGTAGAGTTCTGATTGATTACTCCAAAATAATATAGACAGAAAGCTGGAAAAATACGTTGGGGTCTGCTGTTTTGAAAACAGTTTGAACTGGATTACCTGGTAGGTGTGGTTTCGAATAGCCATGGCAAAAGCCACCAGCTACATACGAAAATGACAATAATAGCAAATAGGTTGACTACAAAGCCGGCTTTCATCATTTCTCTGATGGGCACAAGGCCCGAAGAAAATACAATGGCGTTTGGGGGAGTACCCATGGGCATCATGGCCGAACAGCTGGCGGCGAGGGTCATGGGAATTCCCAATAAGAGGGGATTGAGTTGCATGGCATCGGCTATTCCGGAAACAACAGGCGCCAAAACGAGCACTTGCGCCACATTGCTCATAAACTCGCTAAGGAAAATGGAAAACACAATGGTGAACAGCACCAGCAAAAGCAACTGACCGTTTGCCAGTCCTGCCATGTATTGCCCTATGTCGTTCATGAGGTTTACTTTTTCCAATTGATTGGCCAAGGCCATGCCTCCACCAAACATGATGAGTATTCCCCAGGCCATTTTGCTGGTGTCTTCCCAAGCAAGAAGACGTTCGCCGGTGTGCTTGTTGTTTCCAGCGGGAACCAGAAACATGGCTGTGGCGCCCATGATGGCAATCATAGAGTCATCGAGTCTGAAAGGTAAAAGGAGATTGAGCAAATCTTTGGTGATCCAGCCAAGCGCTGTGAAGCCAAATACCAAAAGGGCTCTTTTTTGGGGTGTATTAAGTTTGCCCATCAGGTTGAGCTCCTGTTGTACCAATAGCATGGCTTCATGGCTGGAAGCGATGCGATTGGGGTAGAGCCATTTTACCATGAGTATGTATGTGCCAAACACCAGCACAAGGGCAAGCGGGAGACCAAACAGTATCCAGGTGCCAAACGGAATGGAGTAATTATATTGTTTTAAGATATACCCGGCATAGGCCACGTTAGGCGGTGTGCCAATGAGTGTGGCGAGACCGCCGAGGTTGGAACTGTAAGCCACCATCAACATGAGGGCCATGGAAAACATGTGGATGTTTCGGGGTTGGTTGGTTTTGTTTTCCACTACTTTTATCACCGATAGTGCAATGGGAAACATCATCATGGTGGTGGCCGTGTTGCTCAACCACATGCTAATTCCGGCGGTTGCGAGGCTGAATCCAAGAATAATTCTATCGCCGCTGTCTCCGGTGAGCTTGATGACATGGAGGGCAATACGGCGGTGAAGTCCCCATTTTTCAATACTTAAACCCAACATAAAACCACCCATGAACAAATAGATGATGGGATTTGCATAGGCAGTTGACACCTCGTCTGGCTTCGACAAACCCAACATGGGAAAGGCAACAAGGGGAACCAAGGCAACAACAGCCATGGGCAAGGCTTCGAATACCCACCAGAAAATCATTAGCCAAGCCATCCCAATGCTGCGGGTTGCCTCCATGCTCAAACCAGGAAGTTGATGCACAGCAAGCGAAGCCAGCAGTCCAGCTAATCCAGTGAAAAAACCAGCCATGCGCAGACTCTGGCTATTTGTTTTGGGTTTCGCAGCTGGCATATTGTGGTTTATGCTTTGAGAATACCTGCTTTTCTCAGCATGGCTTTGGCTGCTTTTTTGCCATCGGCCACTGCATTTACCACTTCCTGTCCACCGCTCATGGCGTCTCCGGCGGCATAGTATTTGGCGTTTGTGGTTTGTCCTGTTTCGGTTGTAATCTTGATTTTGCCTTTGTCGAGCTCAAGGCCATGTATCAAACCAAGAAAGTTTGTCTGTTTTTCTTGTCCGGTAGCTTTGATTACCCAGTCGCAGGCCATGTCAAATTCAGAGCCCGGTATTTCGAGAACTTTGCCTGATTCAACTTTGGTTTTTATAAAACGAACACCTTTCTGGCTTCCGTTTTCAAAAATTTCGATGGGCGCTGCGTTGAACAATCCTTGCACACCAACGCTTTTGGCCAGGTCGTATTCAAACGCATAAGCTGGCATTTCTTCTTTGCTGCGGCGGTAGGCAAGTGTTACGCTATCAGCTCCCATGCGGGCAGTTTCCGAGGCGGCATCCATGGCTGTGTTTCCTCCGCCGAGCACGATTACTTTACCTGATATTTTGGTGGCGTGTTGTTTATTTCTCAACACTTCAATCCATTCAACAGCTCCTGAAACCCAATTTTTATCTTCGCCAGCTATAGCCACCGAAGAGGTGAGACCTAGACCAATACCAAGAAATATGCAGTCGAATTTTTGCTCCAGTTCTTCCAATTGGGCTTTGCTGGCAATGGGGTGGTTGTATTGAACCTCGAAGCCAAATTGCTGCTGCAGGTAGTCCATTTCTTCCAGGGTTTCTTCATTGGTAATTTTGTATGGTGCAACCCCATGCACTGTGAGCCCACTGGGCTGACTTTTTGCTTCATACACCACCACATCGGCACCATGGAGCCGCAATTCGCAGGCGCAAGCCATTCCTGCTGGTCCTGCACCAATCACAGCCACTTTTAAGTTGGTTTTTGCAGCTGGCTCGTACAGTTTCACCTTGTCTTTCATGGCTTTTGAAACAGCAAAAGATTGCAGTCTGCCAATTTCAATGGGTTTCACGCCTTGGTGTACATATACGCATGAACCTTCGCAAAGCACTTCTGTTGGGCACACTTTGCCACAAGCGTAGCCGAAAACATTGGAGTCGTAAATGGTTTTAGCCGCACCCAAGGTGTTTGTGTTGTGTATTTGCTTGATAAACAAAGGAATATCTATAGCAGTTGGACAAGCCTTAATACAAGGTGCATCGTAGCAAAATAAACAGCGGCTGCTTTCGTAATAAGCCTGATTGTTTGTCATTAAAGGCTTAATCTGAGCAAAATTCTCTTCGAATTCGGCCTTACTCTCGGGTGCATTAAATTCTGCCATAGAAATTGATTTTTGTCGTTTGAATTGGCTGGCGATGTTGCAATGATAACTACATTGAATTAACAAAAACATGGTTTTAACTTAAAATTGATGGGTGCTTGAAAAACCGTGTCGGAATTGAGATAAATTGCCAACCCATTTTAAGCTTTAAAACGCATTGAAAATTAATATTTCACGGGTTTCAGGTGATTATCATTTTGAGGCAACCAACGACACCGGCAACACCATTCAACTTGATGGATCTGTAGAAATTGGAGGAACAAAATCAGGATTTAGGCCCATGCAATTGCTGTTGGCTGCTGTAGGAAGTTGCAGTGCTATAGACCTTGTGTCTATTTTGAAAAAACAGAAACAGGTGATCGAACATTTTGACATTGAAGTGCAAGGCGATCGGGAGTCGGTAGAGCAGCACAGCATTTGGAAAAACATTCATATTGTATTTAAGTTAAACGGAGCCATAACACCTGAAAAGGCATTAAAAGCTGCTCAGCTTTCTATGGAAAAGTATTGTTCAGTTTCTAAAATTTTGGAACCATCCGCACAAATTACTTACCAGGTTATAGTAAACAACACCACTGTTTTATGAGCAAACCCAAGCGACAATTTGAAACCGAGGCCATCAGGGCTCAAATGGAAAGAACGCAGTATCATGAGCATGCTGCTCCACTTTTTCTCACGTCCAGCTTTGTGTTCGACACGGCAGAAGACTTAAGGGCTGCTTTCAATGAAGAAACCGACGCTTTTATTTATTCCAGGTATGGCAATCCGAATGCAGCCGAGTTTGTGGAGAAAATAGCCATACTCGAAGGTGCCGAATCTGGTGTGGCCATGGCTTCGGGCATGGGAGCCATTTTTACTACTTTCATGGCTTTGCTTAAAGCAGGCGATCATGTGGTTTCTTGTTCATCGGTGTTTGGGGCCACGCATGGCATTTTTACCAAATACTTTCCGAAATGGAAAATAGACCACAGCTATTTCGATGCAAACAAACCTGAAGAAATTGAAAGCCTGATAAAACCCGAAACCCGGTTCATTTATCTGGAAACACCCACCAATCCAGCCATTGAGGTGATAGACATTGCTTTGGTTTCTGCTATTGCCAAACAAAAAGGTGTACTGCTCATTGTTGACAATTGTTTTGCTACGCCATATCTTCAACTGCCTGCCGCTTTAGGTGCAGATTTAGTTATTCATTCAGCCACCAAATATATTGACGGGCAAGGACGGGTTTTAGGCGGTGTAGTGGTTGGCCCCAAGGCGCTTATTCATGAAATTTACCTCTTTGGTCGGCTCACTGGGCCATCTATTTCTCCTTTTAATGCGTGGGTGCTGTCTAAAAGTTTGGAAACCCTGAGCATCAGGATGGAAAAGCATTGCAACAACGCCTTTCATATTGCAAAATCGCTAGAAAACCACGGTGGATTGCAAGCCGTTCGCTATCCGTTTTTGGATTCCCATCCACACATAGCCATTGCCAAAAAACAAATGAAAATGGGTGGTGGCATTGTGTCTTTCGATGTAAAAGGAGGCTATGCGGCCGCAGCCCGGCTCATGGATAAACTCGGGATGATTAAAATTTCGCCAAACCTTGGCGACAGTCGCACAATTGCTACACATCCGGCCTCATCTACCCATTGTAAATTGAGCGAAGCCGAACGATTGGCCTTGGGTATCACACCTGGTTTAATCAGGATTTCGGTCGGCCTCGAGCACCAAGACGATATTTTGAACGACCTTTTGCAGGCCTTGGAAGCGTAAAAATCGAGGAAATTGAGTTATATTTCCAACATGCATGTTGACTTGAGTTCACTGAAATGTAGATGCTTACTTTCGGCAATCGTTTTCTTTTTATGGACTTTTTGGCCACTTGTCAGTTTGGCGCAGCACCCATTTTCCAAGTGCGAAAAATCAACCACCATGAAAGGGAAAACCAATTTGGGCATCCCTATTCAAAGTTGGGAAGTGAATCAGGCGACCCGTTGGTCAAAATGCGATTTGGCTTGGATTGGACGGTCAAAAGGCGCAAAAAGGGCCAACCTCGTGCTTACCAATCTGAAAGGCGAAATAACTGACTCGCTGCCATTGCCGGCCGGGCTCGAAAACCACAAATTAATTGTGCTCGGTCAGGGCAAGTTTATGTTTCTCGATTTGCACTTGCTCGATGCAAGCCTAAGCTACATTATAGTGGAGCGTTCGGATGAAACCTGGGTTTGGAAAAGCAGGAAAAAAATTATCATTCCACTCGAAATTTCAGGCTTGTACGCTTACCTGACCCAAGCCAGGAATACCACGGAAGAAGAGGCCAAAGCTCCGGGTCAGGAATTTATATTTAGCCTGCAGCAAATTTTTTTTGCTGCTGACAAGCTGTTCATTATTTTCAAAAAAGCACCCGTTCAACAAGCTAACCAAAATGCTGAAAAACAACGCCGGGAATGGTTTTTGTTCGATTTTGATTGGAACGACATAAGTTTTGATTTTAGATATTTACAAACCATTCGGCTCTATTTTGCCGACCAGACCAACCAAGCAGAAGATTGCGGAACATGGCAATTTCAGCCCGCATTAAGTTCCAGAAACGAGAAACAAATCTTGTTCAAACAAGGAGCCAGAATGCCGGTTTGGTATAAAATAGAATCAGGAACCATGAGCCCTGCCATTCAAATAAAGAAACCGCAACACCACTTTGTGGTTACTTCGGCACTTGTGCCCGATGATTTGCATTGCCTTGCCTGGAAAGTTGGTTCCACTTTTTTGCCCGGCTTAGACAACAAAGCAGTGAAATCGGATAAACCAGTGGTGGTAGGCGCAGAAACCATAAAAATAAAGGAGACCTACCTGGCCGAAAAGCCTCGTTCGATAGAGCAGGATTCTATGTTGGATGCGGTATTTCTTGCTGAAGGCGAAAACAACAACCTTTGGATGTTGCCTGCTTCCAATTGGTGCCAACAATCGGGAGGTGCTTCTGGAGTTTTTGAATTCAATCACCCTATTTTGGTATATTGTCAATAAAATTTTCAAGTTTTGTGGTAGATAAAAGTCGAACCTTTATGAGGAGTTTTTATAAGTCAGTTCTCATTTTTCTATTTTGTATAGCCCTCCAAATCATGAGGGTTCAAACGCTTTGTGCGCATGAAGCCGGCGATGTAAAATTTATGCCCAATCAGGGGCAATGGACTGGCGACTTTCACTACAAAGCCAGAACCCGATTTGGCGATATGTATGTTGAAAGTAAAGGATTTTCCTTGCAATTGGTTAATCCGGCATTGGTTGAACATGCCCATGAAGTTGCTCATGAATCGCCTAATATCAAAGAAAGAGGGCAGGCGATTAAATTTAGTTTTGTTGGAGCAACGGGCGGCAAAACCACGAAGACCATGCATGAATCAGGTGAATATTATAATTTCTTCCTGGGCAACAAGAAACATGTTTCAAAACTTAAGGCTTACGGTCAAGTAAAAGTTGAAGAGATTTATCCGGGCATAGATGCTGAGTATCTGGAACAAGATGGCCACCTTAAGTATCAGTTTTTCCTCCAAAATCCGGCTGATATTTCGAAAATCAGAATAAAAATCTCCGGTGCAAATGGGCTTTCTATCAAGGAAAATGTGCTGCAAATCAACACCTTGTTTGGCACCATAGAAGAAACTGGATTGGTAGCCTACCAGGAAGTGAAAGGGGAAAAGAAATTCATCGCTTGTCAGTATAGGCTCAACGGAAACGAAGTAACTTACAAACTCGGGGGCAAGCCAATCAGTAATGTTCCTTTGGTTATTGACCCGATACTTATGTTTTCAACTTTTTCAGGGTCTACTGCCGACAACTGGGGTTTTACCGCAACTTATGGCGAAAGTGGTACTGGCTTTGTGGGTGGAATTGTGTTTGCGACCGGTTTTCCGGTAACTCCGGGTGTTTGGGACGATACCTACAACGGAATCAACACAGGTAACGATGTAGGAGGATTTGATATTGGTATTTTGAAGTTTTCATCAGATGGCCGACAGCTTTTGTATGCCACATATCTGGGTGGTAGAGAGGCAGATACTCCTCATAGCCTTGTGGTAGACAACGACGATAACTTGGTTATTTTTGGTGCCACTGGCTCAGCCAATTTTCCCTTACACGCCACTGCTTTGCAAACAACTTTTAGGGGCGGCACCTTCATAGAACCATTGGGTACATCTAGCCTTTTCTTCAGAAACGGTTGCGATATGTTTGTTACAAAGCTCTCGCCAGATGGCACGCAATTGGTGGGTTCAACTTTTTTCGGGGGAACATCCAATGACGGTGTAATGCCCAGACCAGCTGTAGGTAGCTCATTGGTGGCTAATTATGGAGACCAATTTAGGGGCGATGTAACGGTAGATGCCCAGAATAGGATCTACATTGTTTCTACAACAAACTCTGCTGATTTTCCATTACAAAATCCCATTCAGAATGCTTTGAGAGGTGCATTAGATGGGGTGGTGGCCTGCTTTGAGCCCGATTTGTCGAGTACAGTTTGGAGTACCTATTTAGGTGGAAACAATCTGGATGCCGTGTATTCCATTCAAATTGACAATGCAAATCGTATCGTGGTTACTGGTGGCACTACCAGCACAAACTTTTTTACATCTGCCGATGCCATTAATAGCAATTCTTTTGGACTTCGAGACGCATTTGTAAGTGTTATCAATCCTGCGGGAAGTGCTATTTTACACAGCACCTATCTGGGTACACCTCAAAACGATCAGGGTTTTTTGGTTCAGGTAGATTCATTGAACAATGTGTATGTTTTCGGACAAAGTCAGGGTGATATGCCGGTGAGCGCAGGGGTATACAGTGTGGCCAATGGTCGGCAGTTTATTTACAAAATGAACCCAACCTTATCCCAAACAGAATTTTCAACTGTTTTTGGAAACCTATCCGGGAACATCAATATTTCTCCAACTGCATTTTTAGTTGACAGGTGCAATCAGATTTATATCTCAGGATGGGGTGGAACTACAAATGCAGGGTTTGCAGGTGGAAATACGCTAAACATGCCCACCACTTCCGATGCCTACCAGTCTACTACTGATGGATCTGATTTTTATCTTATGGTGCTTGAAGCCAATGCCAGGTCCCTGAAATATGCTACTTTTTTTGGAGGTTCTGTTTTGCAAGAACATGTGGATGGGGGAACAAGTCGATTTGACCCTTCCGGTATTGTTTACCATGCGGTGTGTGCAGGCTGCGGTGGTCGAAGTGATTTTCCGACAACACCAGGTGCCTGGAGCCGAACAAATAGGTCGACCAACTGCAATAGCGCCATTTTTAAATTCGACTTTTCATTTCTTCGGGCAGAATTTCAGACCACGGCAGATTCAGGCTGTGCGCCACTTACGGTAAATTTTAACAATGAAAGCCGAAATGGAACCAATTATGTGTGGGAGTTTCAAGATGGAACAGTTTTGGACACCTTGGCAACAACCGTAAACCACACTTTCACAGAACCCGGCGAATACAATGTGATTTTGAGGGCAACCAACAACAGCACTTGTCCCAACCAAAGTATTGCACAGAGAATCATAAAGGTATTCGCTAGCCCGGCAATAGGAGATAGCATATTTCGGTTTTGCACTTTTTCAGATACCTTGAATGTGCAACTCGGAGGAAATTTTATTGCAGGTTCCAGTTACCAATGGTCGCCACCTAACTTTTTATCCAATCCCGCAGTAGCCAATCCTCAAATCATTGGAGCAGATTCAGCAATAACTTACAGACTCATTTCCACTACGATTCGTGGCTGTCGTGACACTGCCAATCTCCAACTCAACAATGGCCTACTTGCTTTAGATCTATCTACACCAGATTCAACAGGCTGTGCGCCATATTCGGTGCGCTTGTATCAACAAAATATTCAGGCCAATCAGCTTTTATGGATTTTTGGAAACGATACTTTGGCAACAGCTGGAGATCGTGATTCACTGCTCTTGAACCTCATCGTTCCCGGAAATTATACCATTCGTGTTGTGGCGCTAAATGCAGCCAGCTGCCTGAACCAAGTGGTAGATAGCCTTAGCTTTTCTTCTATTCTATCCCCTGTTTTGGCCGACACTACTTTGTACTTCTGCAGTCCCAACGACACACTGAATGTGCTTCTCAGAACCTCGTTTACTGCCGGGGCAAACTTTGCCTGGGAGCCGCCCTTGTTTCTGAACAGCGATACCTTGGCTTCTCCAAGCATTGTAAGACCCGATTCGTCGTTGGTTTATACAGTTCGGGCTACCCTTCCTTTAGGTTGCGCCGATACGGCAATAGTACGGATCGTTAACAGGGAGTTTAAATTGAGTCTTTTGGCCGATACATTGAAAGGCTGCATTCCTTTCCCTGTCGATTTTCGTGCGGTGGTGAGTCCTTTGCCAGGTTCACTGTTTTTTATAGCCGGAAACGATACCATAGCCAGGAATCAAGCTCCGTTTGAGTTTTCAAGAGATTATACCCAGGCGGCTGATTACTTGGTCAGGTTGGTAGCCAGAAGCGATACCAGTTGCCAGGCAGAACTCAGAGATTCGCTCGTGGTGCTTGCCAGAAATATTCCGGAACCAAGGGTGTTTAGCAATCAATATTGTACAGGCGACACCTTGGTACTTAATGCGCATTTTGTGGATGAAGGAAATAGCTACAGTTGGACTCCTATGCCGAGTTTTTCGTCTGATAG
Source organism: Cytophagales bacterium (assembly GCA_038205175.1). GTDB lineage: Bacteria > Bacteroidota > Bacteroidia > Cytophagales > Flexibacteraceae > JBBRCC01. Next base: position 18,484 of record JBBRCC010000013.1, read on the forward strand.
TTTAGCTGTTGCAAGTTATCAAGGAGGGCTTTTTGATACCATTTCAGTAGCCATTAGCAGTGCATTTGGCTGCAATACAAACACCAGTTTTAATCTGAATCCTATTCGGTTGTTTGCAGCATTTTCAGTTGCCCAAGCCTACGATTCATGTGCGGATGAACGCTCAGCCACCTTTTTTAATCAAACACCTTCAGGGCCATCCTTTTCCTGGAGCTTTGGCAACGGACTAATTTCTGCCGAAATATCGCCGTCTACAGAATATAGTGCCAATGGTAACTTTATAGTTCGTATGCAGGCCCAGCAAGAAAATTGTGTGGAAACGGTGGAGCAACAAGTAGTTTTCAACAACCAACCGGTGGCATTTGAGCCCAACTTTGACTTTGTAAAAACAGTGACCGGCTGCAATGAGTCGCCCAGCATAAAGTTGACCAACCAGTCTTCGAATATCGATAGCAGTTTTTGGGATTTTGGTGATGGTCGCCTGTCGAAAATGTTTGAACCTGAGGTAGTTTATGGCAATGAAGGCACCTACACCGTGGGTCTTAGGGTTCAGCGGGGTGCCTGTTTTAAAACCTTATCCAAAGGTGTGTATTCCAAAAAGCTGCTGGTGCCCAATGTGGTTACATCATTGGCAGACGGCAAAAACGACTCGTATGAATTGGTAGATATTGGTCCGGGATGGAAAGTGAATGTGTACAACCGTCATGGAAAAGGAGTATTTGAAACTGACAACTACGAAAACAACTGGCCAGCAGAAGATGTTCAACCGGGCACCTATTTCATCAAAGTACAGAGCCCTTTCAACAAAGGCTGTAACCATTGGCTGGAGGTTTTGGGAAAATAAAAAACATGTATTCATCACCGTTTCATGAAAAAAATTGCGTTTTCGTTCGTTTGTTTTTGTTTCTTCCTGCAGGTATTTGGACAAAAAAAATTGCCTGCAGACGTTTTGTTGGAGCGCATGACTATTCAATACAATTACCTGTTGAAGCTGCATAAAGACAGCACCCAGTTTCCACGCTCTTGCAAACCAAATGGCTCATTGGTTTGGGTGAAGTCTGATGATTGGACAAGCGGTTTTTTCAGCGGAACTCTTTGGTATATGGCTGAACTAACCCAAAACGTAAGCCTGCAGAACCAGGCTAAAAGGTGGATGGCCGGGCTTGAAATGGAAAAATACAACCGCTATACCCACGATTTGGGCTTTATAATGTATTGCAGTTATGGAAATGCCCTGCGTTTAGCTCCCGATCAGCGGTATAAAAGTATTTTGATGCAAAGTGCAGTTTCACTTAGTCGCAGGTACAACCCAACAGTTGGATTGATCAAATCCTGGGACTTTTCGGCTAAAGGAAAGGAGTGGAAATTCCCGGTCATCATCGACAATATGATGAACCTTGAAATGTTGATGTGGGCATTTAGAGAAAGCAAAGACTCTTCTTTTTACAAAATCGCAGTAACCCATGCTAATACTACATTAAAATATCATTTCAGAACTGACAATAGCAGTTATCATGTGGTTGACTATGATCCTGAAAACGGACAAGTTCGCTGGAAAGGTACCCACCAAGGTTTTGGAGACCAAAGTGCTTGGGCAAGGGGACAAGCCTGGGGTTTTTATGGCTATACTGTTATGTATCGAGAGACCAAAAACCCGGCATACCTGGCGCAGGCTAAGAAAATTGCAGACTTCATGCTTAATCATAAAAACATGCCCAAAGACTTGGTGCCTTATTGGGATTATGATGCTACTATGAGTAAAGATGAACCTGGAGACGCTTCGGCTGCCGCTATTCTATGTTCGGGACTATATGAATTTGCCGGGTATCTTCCGGAGAAAGAGGGTAAAAAATATTTGGCCTCAGCCGACAAAATCTTCCACACATTGGCAAGCCCTGCTTATTTTGCTGAAGAGGGCAAAAACTGCGGCTTATTGCTCATGCACAGTGTTGGCAACAAACCTGGAAACTCTGAGGTAGATGTGCCTTTGGTGTATGCAGATTACTATTTCACCGAAGCTTTGAAAAGAAGGATGAAACTGGGCCGAAAATAAGTTCGACTCCCTGATTTTCAGAAAGTAAGCAAAATCATTTTTTAAGAAGTTGGTTCGCCTACATTTGCTTGCATAAACAAAAAGGCGATGGCAAGAAAACTGCGAAAACCGAGCAATAAAACCGTATTTGTGGTTGAATCCGACCCTGTGAGACAGGCAGAAATAAAAGAAGCTATGAGCCATCAGGCGCATTGGGGCTTTGAGTTTTTCAACGATGCCAAAGAGTGCCTGGAGGAAACAGCTGCTTTACAACCCCTTGCTGTTTTTCTGGATCTGCAACACTTTGACCGCACCCACGACGAGAATTATGGATTTCAATTGATTGACAAGTTCAAGCAAAAAGCACCAAAAACAGAGGTGATGGTGTTTTCCGAATTGAAAAACGAACAGTGGGCAGCCGAATCGCTGAAACATGGCGCTCGTGACTACATTATTTTTAGTCCTCATCAGTATGTGAAAATGGAATTTGAGCTGACTTGGCTCGAACAAGTCATCGATCAACAGCATGAAGATCAGCGGTTTATCCGCAGGTTAACCCTGATGTTTGGCGCTATGGTGGTCTTTTTTGTGGTCATCATTGTGCTCTACGAAATGGGCATACTCAAAGAGGGACTGGAAACCCATGTGCTCATCGGGGATTGATGCCTGGAAAGAAGCAGGCAGGTTGGACCTGTCTGCTTCCTTGAAATCAACACTATTCTTTGCTGAATTTTTCAATCACAAATTGGCCGTCAATCCAGATTCTGAGCACATAAAAGCCGGAAGGTAAATCTGATACATCCAACAAGCCAACTTGGTTTTCTACCTGAATCAGTTGCTCACTCACCTGGCCTGAAGGATGAACTATAATTACTTTTAAAGGCAATACGTTGTTTGGTAAATTGATAACACTCAGAAAACGAGAGGTCGGATTTGGCATCAAACTAATTTTTGCATGAACTTGCGGGAACGGCTGAGCCGTAATGAGCAGGTTGGTAATTTCAGAAATACAACCATTGGCACCCACCGCTCTCACTTCATATAAACCGCTTCCTTGAAATGGAATGCCAGAACCCGTGAATGCCAAAGGGTTTCCATCGAAAGTCCAGATGAAAATGACTGCACCTTGCGCAAAAACAAATATTGAATCTCGGTCAATATGGAGTTTTAGGCTATCAATTTCAGGTGTTAGTCCTGGCTGAATAATAACAGGTATTGACGCTAAACTGATGCAACCACCTGTGTCGAAAGCCTGAACAGTATAACTTCCTGGCGAGTTGGCGAAAATGGTTCTGGAAGTATCGCCGGTATTCCAAACAAACCGAAGCGTTTGCGCACTTCCTGCCACGACTTGCAGTGCAACTGAGTCACCCTGGCAAATAGCAGGTGTAGTGGTTGGCGTGATGGATGGAGTAGGAGTGGCGGGAATTCGTCTTAAAATGATTTGATCCGAAACATTGCTGCAACCATCAGTATTTCGAACTTGCACAAAGTAAATTCCTGGATTAGATACAGTTATGGAATTGGTGGAAGCGTTGTTGCTCCATTGGAAGGTCACATTTTGTGCGTTGGATGTGAAAGTTGTAGTTTCTCCCGGGCATAACCTGGAACCACCAATGATGGTAAACGAAGGCCTTGGCGGAACAATGCCTTGCCTCACCACAATGGCCATAGAAGAGTCGCTTATGCATGTCCCAATTGTGGCAATAGCCCTGTAGGTTCCAGCAGTGTTTACATTGACAACGGCACCGGTGGCGCCATTGCTCCAGGTGATGACGGCTCCAGCAATGGGTGAAACTGACAGCTGAACTGCGGTATTGCAGCGCACTATTTCATTGGGCGAAATTAATGCTGGTCCTGCAGGTTGTGGTGTTACTTCAATGGTTATGGCATTTGATGGCGCACTTTGACAGCCGTTGGCATTGCGAACTATCAAGGAGTAAACGCCGGTGGTTCGAACTACAATATTTTTCGTGGTGGCACCATTGCTCCACAAGTATTGGAAAAATCCGGATGGGGCTTCTATTCGGGTGGAATCGGAACCACAAAATGAAGTTGAACCATTTAATGTAATGGTTGGTGCCTGCAAACCGGCAGAAACCTGTACCGAAATGGCATTTGAAACGGGGCTGTAGCAAATTCCATTGCTGCTCACTTCCAGCGAATATGTTCCAGCTTGCGAAACTATAATATTTGCCGAAGTAGCTCCATTGCTCCATCTGTATGATTGAAAACCTGCCGGGCCCGAAAGCGTAACCGACTGTCCGATACATATTTCTGTGTTTCTATTGGCAGCAATGGTTGGTCTTGGAGGTAATGGCAACACTAAAACTGTGATGGGTGAAGAAGTGTTGGATAAACATCCACCTGCAGCTCCGGTTTGGAGCGTGAATGTTCCTGGAGTTTCAACCACAATGGTTCGGCTGGTTGCGCCGTTGCTCCACAAATAACCGCTTGCTCCCACGGGGCCTGAAAGTACTACCGAATCTCCGGCGCACAGGGTGGTGCTGCCAGCAAGTTGCACCAAAGGAGCTGCCTGGGTTGTGATGGCAAATGATTCACTCAGGTTGTTGGTGAAAATGGCTCCATCAGTAGCATTGATGCGTACTTTGTAGTTGTTGCCAGCCTGCACTGTTCCGGGTATATTGAGGCTGAAAGTGTCAAGGTTGGCTTGTGTTGAAAAGGTGGCAATTTGAGTTGGATTGGCAAAGTTTCCATTGGCATCGGAAAGCTCAACGGTAAATTCATTACTAGTACTAAATGGATAATATCCAGAGATCTCAAAAGGTATTTTTAACTCAGCACCTACACACAAACCTGATGCAGAGAGCAAAGGCAAGGTGGTGATGACCTGGCAACCTCTTTGGCTTGTATAACAAACTGCCTGGTCGAAAAGTCGAAGCCCTGTTTCGGTTAGTTTATCGAAGGTACTGTTGTTTCTTCGGTAGTTTAAAAAGAAGACTGTTCGTCTTTCGGCTGCTCCTTTTCCATTCCAAAGTGTTGAGTCTTTTTCATAAATGAAAATGGAACCACTATTGGCATTGGTGGGAGAATTGGCAAGCCGGGTGGCAGAACTTCTTAGCAAACCTCCTGTAGTGAGGTCAGCCCCTCCGCCAATGGTGTAAACAGGTCTTGAGCCTGCTAGCTGGTTGTAAGTGATGGGGTGGTTTGTATTGACAATGCTGATGTTTGATTGGTTTTCAGTTGGATAAACACTGTTGTTCGATGTAAGTCCAAAACTTTGCAAGATACTGTGGTGTGCAATGAACACGGGCACATTCAAATCCTTAATTATTGCCCATTTGGCTGGTTGCTGATCGAATCTTGCTGTATTTGAAATATATATGGCAGCCCTGCATTTCAAGTCTTTTTCCTGCACATTGGCAATGTTGAAATAGCTTACCTCATACTTGTGGAAATTTCTCAAACGATTTATCACCATGTTGTCATTGGAGTTTGGTGTACCTCCTTCTCCAACAAACACAATTGTACCAGGGAAGTATCGAGAAACAGTGATATTGGTTTGGGGCGAGCCAATTACAGCTGGATTCGAACCAATTACCCGAAAAGCATATCTGTTTCCAGTTGCGAGTTCTACAGGTAATGTAATGGTAAATTCTCCTGACGATTGACCTGGCTGGCTTGTCAGATTTGTGAATGAAACAAAGCTGCCAAAGCCATCGCTCATTTGCAGGGTGAAAGTATTGTCTGCATTGAACGTGCCATTGGCTGTGTATTTTACTTTAAGTTCCGATGCTTCACAGTAGAAATATGCGTTTAGAGAATCTGTTTTCAAACCGGGCAAATCGCAAAAATTTCCACTCCAGCACAATGCTTTTTCAAGTAAAGTGAGTCCATTAGCATTGAGATTGTTTTCTGCAAACAGGCCAACTCTTGTATTTCTGGCTGTTCCTCCACCTGGTAATGCACTGTTCTGGTTGTAGGCAAAAACGACTGCTTTGTTGGCATCTCCGCTGATGGTGGCCACTTTTACTGCTGATGCAGGTACGTTTGCCCAACCAATAGAAGAATTTACGCTGTAAATGGCTACGTCTCCAATTGGAAAACCAGCAGCAAGCGGATGAGCTGCATTTGAAATGGCAATGTTTTGCAAGCTGTTTTCTATTCCAGTTTGGGCAGTAGCGGCCAGTTTAAGTGTAACAAACAAACCCTGATGCAACACGACTAATGCGCCGGGTAGATTGGCAAAACCTGTATCGACCAAGGCAGGATTTACGGTAGAAGATATGATTACCAGGCCTTTACAAAGTGCTTCATCGAGGTTGTAGTTGTTGTCTTCCACGGTTTGCACATTGTAGCCGTTGGTTTGCAGGTAGTTTCTGATTGCTGTTTCACCACTTGTGAGAAACAAACTGTTTACTACAAAAAATGCTTCATAAGCACCGGGACCTTGATCCACAGCAACCGCTCTGGAAACTGGTGACGTGAGCCCGCAGCCATACATGGCCCGAACGCTTATCTGGCCAGATGCAGACCCAAATCTCACCCTGATGTTGGGAGAATTAACGCCAGAAAGAATGATTGCACCGGCAGGTAAACTCCAATTATACCCAGAGATACCCCAGCTTTGCTGCGTATTCACAGAAACAGTGTAGTTGGCGATGCCACCTGCACAAATAGCCCCAGGACCTGAAATGGCTCCCAATTGAAGGTTGCCAGGCTGCACCAGGATGTAGTTGAATTTTTCCTCAACACTTAAGTTGTTGTTGATGGTCAGTTTTACGGTTTTTAAGCCCGACGAACTGTAAGAAACATAATGTGGCCCTCTTCCAATAGTTGCAGGAGGCAATGAAGCACCTTGTCCAAAATCCCAAACCCAACCCGTAGCGCCAATGGATTGATCTGTAAAAATCACAACGCTATCGGAGCATGTAGTGGTTTTATTGGCCGTGAAACGGGCGCCTACCAACAATGAGTCTGGCGTAATAACCGGATTGCCAACAATTACTGTATTGATGATGCTGTCGTTGTTGGCTGTTTTCCAAAGTTCCTGACCCCAAAGTGCGAGGTACACATCAAAGGAGTTGTTGTTTTGTCTCGGGTCGAAAGGATTGGCAATTAATGCGTTTTTGGTGTGCATACGTCCACGGTCGGTGTTGCCCACGGCAGCAATGCGTTTGCCTCTTATGCCAAAGCCAACCATCTCGCCTGTGGCCGTGTCTTTGGAAAAAGTGCCCCAAAATGTTCTGGTTTGGTAATTGGGAGTCACCACCAAGGCACACATGTCTCCGCCAGAATATGTTCCAATAGGTTGCCCGTTTACTTTCTGAACGTCTCTTCCTGCAAAGGCTGATGCAGACACACCGCCAATGTAAACAAATCCATCCTGGTCGGCGTGGATATAGGCATCCCGAACCCGGTATGTGTTGCTAAGTCCGCTGCTAAGTCTCGGTATAATGTATTGCCCCCGTTCAATTTCACCATTTCCTGGATTGATGGTGCAGAAGAAAGCGATATGCGCTGAGGATGTATTAAAAGGTGAATTGAAATTGTCGTATTGCACCAATCGGCTCGGTGGGTTCACACATCCATTGAGCTCAATATTGGTTTTTCCATTCCAACGATAAATACTGTTGCCGCCGGCTGCTTCTCCCAAATAATAGACTTTGCCATCTTTGCCGACGTTGATTTTGTAGCCACGGGTGTCTGCTTGGTCAAGGCCACATTCTGCCCCCCGGAAGTTGAATGTGGTGAATATTGTTTCCATCAGACCAGAAGCAGAAGCGGGTTTTTTGTAGGCAAAAATAAAGGCCACTTGCACAGGCAGGTTCCGGTTTTCGCCGCAGCCCTGAGGTTGTCCTCCCAAAAAGTCGTTTTGAAACCCAGTAACATACACCGTGTCATTTTTGATGGTGATGTCGTTTACAAAGTTTTTGTTAAGCGTAGTGGGTGCAGAAAGTGCTTGCCCATTTTGATCGAAAAGCCTGAAAATTTTGCTACGCAACACCACCACATGGCCTTGGTCGTCGATGTCGGCCAATAGTTTGTCACTTGCATTGCCAGGCAAATCTGCCGAAGCAATATTCCAAATTAGGTTTTTGCCTGTTGAATCGATAACAACAAGCCCAAAATCGCCAGTTGCTACCATGCGAAATTGGCCAAAGTTTTGAATTTCAAAATCATCGACCCTATTGCCCAAATTGATGGAACCCAAAACCGAATCGGCATTGGCCGAAAGGTGTATGACTCGACCTCGGCTTGCCGGTGTTGCGCCAGGTAGATTTACATTTGGGAAAGGATTGGGGGAACTAACAGAAGGGAAATTGCCGCCCACAAACAGATGGTATTTTCCGCCCATACCCACATTTACAGCCGTGTTGTTTCCTGCACCGCCCAGGTAGGTTCCTGCTTCCAAATGAATGTTTCGCACAGTTCCAATGGCAGAGGAATCGGTTCTGATGCGCCAAACGCCGTCTTCCACACTTTGAGAACAAACGCCGGGTCGGGTTGTGGTTCGGATGGCATACAATGTTTTACCATTATCCGGCGAAACAAGGTTGGAAATTCCATTTGGTAAAGGACATGTGTTTGCCCAGAAAGCACCATCGCCAATGCGGCTGGCAACAGCGTCTTTTAACAGCTCAATATAGCCTCGACCTCGAACATAAACTCCGTATTCGGTCGGATAAAGAGTGGTGTTCTCTCTGTTGGCACCCAAATATTCCCAGCCATTGCCAAGCCATTTATAAATTCCGGTTTCTGAAGAGGCGAATATCGAACGCTTGTCGTGGCCGGAGGTAAATCCTCCCGAAGGCCCCCAGCCATTTTGCGGTGGGTTGCTGCTTCCGGTAATGTTCATCCAGTTTATTCCTTGAGAAATATTTCTCCAGCCTACGTTATTTCTCGGGTCGAATACCCACAAATAGTAAGGAATACGGCTGGCGTTGTTGCTTCCAAACCAAGGGTAAGACATGAAATACTTAAAAATGCCACCCATAGGTTTGGTTACGATAAACCTGCCCATGCCTACGGTAGCTCCATTGGTGGCTGGAATACCCTGGTGTGGAAAAGGCCCAAGAATGTCGGTAGTGATTGATTTTGTAAGCACATTGAACTTCACAATGCGGTTTGGGCCGCTACAAGGCGCTTCTATAAGGAAGAAAATGGTATCGCCTGCAATCTGCGCAAACTTTCCAGAGCCATAAATACCCCAGGTGAGACCCTGGATACAGCTTGCTCCAGGAATGTCGCTTCCCCGAAGTCCGCCTGGTGGTGTGAGTGTTTCCCAGCCATTTGGGAAGGCAGCGTAGTCTGGATTAAATTGTATGATTTGACCATAGGATACTGTGGCAAAAATATCGGTATTGTTCGAAAACATGTCTGAGAATGAACCGTTTATGGGTTGGGCCACTTTCACCCAGCGGCTGTTTACAGTATCATGCTTAAATAGTCCGCCCGGGCATGGGGAAGTGTTTGAGCCGTTGCTGTTGTATGTGAGGTAAAGAAATGTTTCGCCCCGGCGGTCTAGAATTTTTTTGAAATCCATGCCGTCCACGTTCATTTCGGCCACTCCTCCCCATTCTCCGATTTCTGCACATTTGGCTAGACCTTGATTCACCCTCACCCAAGTGTTGTTGGGCGATTGTGCCCACAGGTTTGTAGCCATAAAAACGACTGCGAACACCTGAAAAAGGCAAGCGATATTCTTCATAAGTTTTTGGTGTTGTGTGTATTCAGTGTACAAATATATATGTTGAACGATATGAATGTGTAAAAATAGCTGTGCAAAGCTTGTTCCACTTTTTGGACAAGCAAAACGGGTCTGGAATTCTATTTTAGGCTGGAATAGACACTTGTTTTTTATGCCTATGCCAGGAGGTTTTAATATAATTTGTCTTGAAGGCGCAAAGTCAAAAAGTGAGACAAGGGCTAATCTTTAAGCAGTTCGATTTTGGCTAACTTCAGATTTTGCAAACTTTTCTCGTCGAGCTTTGGGTATTGCATGTCAAGTTGTTGCAAGGCCTTTTTCAAAATCTTGGCAATCAAGGCCCGGGCAAACCATTTGTCGTCGGCAGGAATGATATGCCAGGGGGCTTCTTTTGAGGCTGTATTTTGAATGGCTTCTTCATAGACTTTCTGATAATCTTGCCATAGGTTTCTTGCCTTCAAATCTTCCATTTCAAACTTCCAGTTTTTGTTTGGATCATCAATTCTTTTCAGCAGCCGGTTCTTTTGTTCCTCTTTTGAGACGTGCAGAAAAAACTTCAATATAGCCATGCCGTTGTAGGCCAATGTAGACTCAAAGTTTCGGATATGCTCGTAGCGGCTTTCCCAAAATTTATGGCTCAAATCATTTACACGTTCAATACCTGGAATTCGCTCGCTTAACACAAATTCGGGGTTTACTTTGCAGGTTATTACAAACTCATAATGTGAGCGGTTGTGAATACCCATTTTGCCTTGCTCGGGCATAGCCAAATGGTGCCTCCACAGAAAATCGTGTTTGTATTCCATGGAACTTGGCGCCCTGAAACCTACCACCTGCACACCTTGCGGGTTGATGCCCGTCATCACATGTTTGATGGCACCATCTTTTCCGGCAGCATCCATGGCTTGAAATATCATGAGCAGCGAGTGGCGGTTGTGTGCAAAAAACAAGCCCTGCAATTTGCTGATTTCTTCAATATCAGAATGCAATTGCTCTTTCAGTACTTTTTTGTCTTCGGAATCGTCGGGTGGAATGGTGAAGTAGTTCTTCAATTTAAAATCAGAACCTTTGGTGACCCGGTATTTGGATATATCCATAAATGTAAGGATTAAGGCTTTAAAAACACTTCCTTTGAATTGTTAGACTCAATAAACAAAGGTTTAAGTTAGTTCACAACCAGAAGGGCCATATTTGTGTTAATTTTCTGAACCTAAACCACTTCATAGAATTTTAAGTATGAAAATAGTCATCGTCGGCGCAGGCTTTGCCGGACTCAAATTGGCCCGAAGTATCAACAACAAAGAGGACATGGATGTGCTCTTGCTGGACAAAGTGAACTACCATCAGTTCCAACCACTATTTTACCAAGTGGCCACAGCAGGTTTAGATGCCAGCAACATATCTTTCCCGCTTCGGAAAGCCTTCCACAACAGCAAAAATGTTCGGATTCGTTTAGGGGAGGTATCTAAAATTCATCCAGAAGAAAAACAGATTGATACTACTGCAGGCCGTTTTCCATTCGATGTGTTGGTGATTGCAACCGGAGCTGATACCAATTTTTTTGGCAACGAAAACCTGGTTAAATATGCTTTCCCCATGAAATCGACAGTTGAAGCCCTGCAACTTCGCCACCGGTTGATTGAAGTGTTTGAAAACTATTTGAAAACCAACGATGAGGCCGAAAAAGAACGCTTGCTGACCATGGTGGTGGTGGGCGGCGGTGCCACAGGCGTTGAAGTGAGTGGCACATTGGCCGAAATGAAAACCCATGTTTTGCCCAAAGACTATCCCGAAATTGATTTTGCAGGCATGAAGATCATTTTGTTGGAGGGCAGCGACCGAACACTCGCTGCCATGAGTGCCGAAAGCAGCAGACAATCGAAACTTTACCTGGAAGAACTGGGCGTGGATGTGAGGCTGAATACCCTTGTAAAAGATTACAACGGACAGGAAATTGCTCTCGTAAATGGAGATAATATCAGTTCAGCCACGGTGATTTGGGCAGCCGGCATAAAGGGAAATGTACCTGAAGGTATAGCCAAAGACCTGATAGTGAGGGGGAATAGGATTCGGGTGAATCGATTCAACCAGGTGCTTGGGCTCGAAAATATTTTTGCACTAGGCGACGTGGCGTACATGGAAACGCCACTTTATCCAGCAGGTCATCCGCAGGTGGCTACTGTGGCTATAGATCAAGGGGCGGTATTGGCTAAAAACCTGATTAAAATGAGCAAAGGATTACCAGCCAGCGAAGCATTCGAATATTTTGACAAAGGCAGTATGGCGACAGTTGGAAGGCACAAAGCCGTGGTGGATATTCCTAAGCCAAAGCTTCATTTTGGTGGATTTTTTGCTTGGTTTATCTGGATGGGACTTCACCTGTTGCTCATTTTGGGCGTGAAAAACCGTATTCAAGTTTTTGTTAATTGGGTGTATAAATACTTTACATACGACCAAAGCCTTCGTTTGTTGTTTAAGATTGCCGACCGAAAAGATGTACATCTATAAATATTTTCTGTTGGCTGGTTTTCTGCTATCAGTAGCCAAAACTATGGCTCAGATTCCTCAAGTCTCTTACGGCCAATTGGTTAGACTGTCCGATTTTCCTTCTCAGTTTGTGAAACCCAGGCATGTTGATGTTTGGCTTCCTCCAGGTTTTGACAGCACAAAACGCTATCCTGTTTTGTATATGCACGATGGTCAAATGCTGTTCGATTCCGCCATAACATGGAATAAAGCAGCTTGGAACGTGGACAAAGTGTTGGGAAAATTGATAGAAAGCGGACAAATCAAACCATGTATCGTGGTTGGTATTTGGAACTCGGTATCTGGTCGTTTTGCAGATTACCTGCCCGAAAAACCCTGGTTTACTATTTCTGAAAGTTGGCGTCAAGCATTATTGAAAGAGCCTTATGCCAGGATTTTGTCAGACGGAAAGCCGGTTTCTGACCAATATCTCAAGTTTTTGGTGTCCGAGCTCAAACCTACCATCGACAAGCGGTTTCCTACTTTGACAGACCAGCAAAACACCTGGATTGCTGGCTCAAGCATGGGTGGCCTCATTTCTTGGTATGCCGTATGCGAATATCCACAGGTGTTTTCGGGAGCTATCTGTATGTCAACACATTGGCCCGGAATTTATAGAACTGACAATAACATGTTTCCTAAAGCATTCATGACCTATTTGAAGCGAAAATTGCCCAAGCCGGGAAAACATAAGTTCTACTTTGATTTTGGATCAGCTACACTCGATAGCATGTACAAACCCTACCAGCAACTGGCCGACAAAATCATGAAGGGAAAAGGCTACACGAAGAAAAACTGGATTACGCTGGAATTTCCTGGAGAAGGGCATACAGAAAAATCCTGGAACAAGCGATTTGACAAGCCTGTCTTATTTTTAACCGGCAAACAAGATTAACCTAACTTGCCATGGTAATCCACATCAGTACAACTACAGGTGTGGCCATTACAAAAGCATCGAATCTGTCAAGAAAACCGCCATGGCCAGGCAGCAAGCCGCCTGAATCTTTGATGTTGAGGCTGCGTTTAAATTGCGATTCAACCAAGTCGCCAATCGGTCCAAAAACGCTTACAATCAGGGAGGAAAACAACCAAATATCCAAGTTGAATTCGCCTGAATAATTGCCCAGAAAATAGCCTGTTACAAACGTGAGCACCAATCCTCCAAACCAACCTTCCCAGGTTTTTTTTGGTGAAATGCGTTCAAAAAGCTTGTGTTTTCCTAAAAAGCGACCAGCAAAATAGGCTCCTGTATCGTTGCTCCAAACCAGCAAAAGCAACCCCATCACCTTCCAGAAATGATAGGTCTGACCCTCTACCACTTGTGTGTGCAACATGGCAAAGGGCAAAACCACATAAATCAGCGAAAAATACCCTTGCGACAAACTCATAAAAGGTTGTTTGTCTCGGGCATCGAAAAGTTTGAGCACAAACACCAGCGGAAAAACCAACAGCCACCACAGTGGCGACGAACTTAAATGCTCGTGCAGGTACAGCAAAATATACAGTTGAAACAAAGCGCCTGTGAGACTGAAAAAGTAGATTTCCCAGGCTTTTTTCTTGTGAAACAGGAGTCGCAAAAACTCAAGTAATGTAGCCGAACCAATGAGCCACATGGCAATGGCATAGCCCCAAAAACCTGACCAAAAAAGCAAAATGAGCACTGAAATGCCCAATATTCCGGTCAGGATCCGTTGTGCCAGGTTACTCATCCTCATTTGGCGAAAAATGAGTGTTCACAAATATTTCTGCTTCTGCCGCCTCTTGCGGATGCACAAAAACTTCATAGAACCCAAAGTGGTAGCTGGTATCTTTTTTATTGATCACCACAGGGTGAAATTCAGCATCTGCCAAAGCAGCTTCAACTATGAGCGCCAGGTGTTGTAGGGGGGTGCTGTAAATGCGTTTCCAGTCGCTCATCAATAAATAGCTTTGATTTTTTTGTATTGGTTTCTAAAGGAAAGTATTTGCCAAAATGTGACGATGAGCGAAATAATGGCCAGGTACCAGGAAATGCCCATTTCAGATTCCATATCGAAAGTAGTTACCTGCAAGCTGTTGAGATACAGCAAAATAACAACAATGCCATTATTGAGAATATGCCCCACCATGGCGTATTGCAGCTTGCCTGAATAGAAGGCCAGATATCCCAAAACTACACCCAACATCATGCGGGGAAACAAACCATAAAACTGAATATGAATGGCTCCAAAAACAAAACCTGTTAGCCAAATACCCACATGTGCATTGCCAAATAGGGCAATGAGTCTGGGCTGAATAACGCCCCTGAACAAGTATTCTTCGGTTACCCCGGCCACCACGCCTACCACAAGAAATGCAAGAATAAAATCGGTGAATGACTCAAACTGCGTGAGCCATTTGGTGAGCACGGCAATTTCATCTTCTTTTTGCCTGAACCAGATTTCCACACTTTTTAGGCTTTCGGGAAATACGTAAGCTTTATTCCATTCTTCCAGATAGCTCACAAAAGGCAATACAAATGCCATGATGGTTAATGTGAGCAACCAGGGCATGAGTTTTACCCCGTTTTTCCCGAAAACTGTTGGCTCTTGGAGAGGAGAAAGATATTTGGCAAAGAGAAAGGGCGCCACGCCAAAACCTACCGAAGCCGCCAACCCCTGTACATAAAATGCAAGCCATTTATCTGCATGGTTATCGCTCATTTGCCCTAATCGGCCCATGAGGTCTGCCAATGAAATATCTGCATAAAATGGCTTCACCGATAGTAAGGCAACGAATGTGCCCACAAAGAGACCTATTACAACCAGTCCAAAAACTAAAAATAGTTCCGAAATGATTTTGGGTATTGGCAGGCGAATGTCTTCCAAGGAGGGTTTAGTTTTTGGTTAGTTTTTGCACTACAACTTCTTTGTCGGTCATAATTTTGATGAGAAAAGGCCCTGCTGGAATGTGTCGAACATCCAAAATGCCGAGCTCACCACCAACTATTCGCTGTTGCAGCAGTATTTTTCCATCCAAAGTAAGGCATTGAATGTCGGCTTTGCCAAATGTTCCTGAATTCATTTCCACAATCAATTGGTTATCAGCTGGAATTGGAAAAATTTTCCAATTCAAAGAGCCCAGTTTTGGTTTTACAGCAACTTCGCCAACTGTGACACATACATTTCTTGACCTGCAATTTCCCGACTGAGTAAAGGCGCAGTAAACGCCATCACCGCTCACATTCAACGTTGTTCCTCCCGTTTGAACCTGAGTTCCATTTTTGAGCCAACCGATGTTTTGGGTGGAACCTGAAGCAGTTACGACCGTTAATGCAGGATTGAGGTTCAAAATAGGAGCCAATGGAGTTTGAGAAATACTGGCTGTTGTGCTGCGGGTAGCGCTGCTACAACCACGCAAAACTGTTCTAACGGTGTATTGCCCACCATTGCCCGATGTAACATTGAAAAGAATAGGATTTTGCACATCGGCTGAAAAGCCACCAGGACCTTGCCAAAAATAAGACACGCCAGCTTGATTTGGGGCAGTGAGTTCCAAATTGCTTCCTTCACAAACGGGTCCGTTGTTTGATGGATTTGCTGATTGAGGAATCAAGACGGAAACATCGACTTCCGAAGGAAGCGAAAAGCAGCCGGAGCGAACTGCGCTCACCGAATAAATGCCTGCTTGAATGGCTGAAGCATTGGCAATCGAAGGATTTTGCTGGCTGCTGGTGTATCCATTCGGGCCAGTCCAGGAATAGGTGGCATTAGCAATGGATGTAGCTCTTAAGGCAATGGTTCCGCCTCCGCAAACATTGGTGTTTGATGCGCTCGCAGTTGGGAAACCTGGGCAGTTTGTGTTGTTTGACACCGTGATATTATCCAAAAACAAGTCTTGGCCGTTGCCCGAAATATTGGTAAACACAAACATGATACTTGATGCGTTGAGACCTGTAAGCGAAATGCGTTCTCTACGCCATTGGCTGATGTTGGCAGGAGAAAACCTGCCTGTGACATTTCCTGGAACGGTGGCCAACGTACTGCCTTCTTTGAAATACAAGGGAAAGAAATTTGCTCCGCAATTGGTTGAATAATAAACAATTAAACTATCCCGGAATTGGGGGTTGAATAAGGCATAGGCTACATCGAACTCGAGGCTCGGGCTGGCCACTCCCGACAAATTATAAGTAGGCGAGTAAAGGTAATCCACATTTCCACGAGGGTTTCCGTCTTCGGTATAGTTGTCGATGTAGGCCGAGGCAGCACTGTTTGCTCCCACAACAACATTCCTGATCCAAGTTACCTGATCATTTTCAACATTGACCGGAGTCCAATGTTGAGGAGGGAAATTTCCTCCATCAAAACCTTGTGCATTGGGCACAGAAGTGGTGGGGGGATTTCCGACGTAGATGTAGTTTTGTTCTGTAAATGTGTTGTTTCCTTGCCCGTTGCTCACCCGAAGCGAAACCTGATATTGCCCGGGAGTGCTGTATGTAACAGTAGGATTTCTTGCGGTTGAATTAGCTGGATTTCCGCCCGGAAATGTCCATTGCCAAGCTGTAGGGTTATCTACAGATTTGTCGGTAAACTGAACATTTGAACCAGCGCAGCCGCCTCTGTTGTTGGAACTAAAAGAAGGAATAGGAGGGAACGCACCCGGAGCTGGCAATATCCTTATGTTGTCGATGTAGAGCTTGTTGCCGTAGCCAGACACATTTATGAAGGCAAAGCGGACGTTATTTTTGCCTTGAATGCCACCAAGTTGGCTCATGGGCAGCGAAACTCTTTTCCATTGGGAGCCTCTGGGTTGAAATTCAAAAAACTCAAATCCTGGCTCAGACGCCAGGGTAGAACCGCCCTCTTCCCAAACCGTGATAAAAGTTCCGCCGCAATCGGTTGAAACTGCCAAAGCCAAGGTGTCGGAATTCACGAGGCTGTAAGGTTTGTAAGCCACATCAAATTCAAGTCGGCCATTGGAAATGCCGCTTAGGTTTACTGCTGGTAAAATGAATGCATCAATTTTGCCCGAAAAATCTACATTGTAGTTGTCTATTTCAATGGAATTGTTGGAGAGACCATAGCCACCAAACTGGTTCGACAATTGAAAGCTTACATCGTTGTCCGGGTTGATGAGAAACCAGTCAGCATACGGAAATCCGCTTTGGTTGAAACCATTGATGTAAGGTGTATTTTGTGTGGCAGCCTGGCAACCCGTTGGAGGTTGTGAGGTACCACAAACGTTTGATGTTTTCAAGATAGCCCTTCTGGGTGCATTGTTCATCACCACCAATATGCGCTCTTTCTGGTTTCTGGTAAAAATGTTCATACATGGGTCATCGCTGTAGTCCATATAATTTTCTACCATGTTTCGGCTTCCGCAATTGCTGGTATTTCTGTTGCAGCCATAGTTTGGGCCGTTCGAACCAGGTGTGTCATTGCAAAAATCGTTGCCGCAATTGGGTTGCTCATCGCCCCAGATATGCCTGAGTCCAAGCCAATGGCCTACTTCGTGGGTTGTGGTTCGGCCACCGTCGTAAGGTGACTCCACATTGCCAACCCGACCAAATGCATTGAAACGCATTACCACGCCATCTGTGTTTGCTACGCCTTGACCGGAAGGCAATCCTTCGATGCCTGTAGCGTTGGGAAACTGGGCATAGCCCAAAAGCTGCACATCGTCGCCTCCAAAAGTTAAAGTCCACATATTCAGGTACTTTGTAGG
Organism: Cytophagales bacterium; assembly: GCA_038205175.1. Classification (GTDB taxonomy): domain Bacteria; phylum Bacteroidota; class Bacteroidia; order Cytophagales; family Flexibacteraceae; genus JBBRCC01. Next base: position 36,393 of record JBBRCC010000013.1, read on the forward strand.
ATCCCAAATCGTTTGTGGTTTCAATTGTGATTCTATGATGCTCCTTATGTAGTTGGCTCTTGTTCCTCTAATTCTATCAATTCCCGGTTCTGCCAGATTAGCTCCCTGGATATTTACTGTGGCCAAACAAAATTCGATTTCTATGTCTGCGCCAACCGGATTGTTGTTAAACCCTGCCGTGCCTGCTTTTCTGCGATAATCTTCGTTCAGCACATCGATTTGGCTTTGTACCTGCAGGGCAGAGATATTTGATCCTGAACCTACTGCTTCGCCATTGTGAATGATGTGCACCACTACCGGAATTCTAATGATATCGGCAGTGCGCTTATTGGCTTGTTCTGCCCTTAGTTTTACGATTTCACGGCCCATCCAGTTTTCAAACTGATTGGTTGTTTCCAAACCCGGATATTGTTGCTGCATCCATTCCATGTGAGCTACTTGTCCGCAAGTTCTTCGGGCGGGAAGATTAGGGTCTTTCGCCGGGCGATTCAGATTGATTACCTCGCCTTTTTTAAATGACCTGGAAAATTGTGGTGGAGGCTTGGCAGGCATGTTTCTGCCAGACTGAGCCATGATAAACTTTTGAGTGATTTGCCGGTCGATGGCCGGGTGTTGTTGAGCTTCAACAAATTGCGTGAAAAATCCCTGCAAGATCAGAAATATGGACAACAAGTAAAATGAACCGGAATTCAGGTTTTTGGCCGGAAGTGAACAAATCACATCAAAGAAATTTCGGTTGGTTTTCATGTTATGAATGGTTTATCAATACTTGAGTAAAACAGCATGTTTTGATTTTGAAAAGCAAATCAATTTATCGAATTTCTCTGTATTTCTTGTTCAAAAAGAAGAAGCCCGCTGCCACAGCTACAGACAAGATAATGATAAAAAGAAACATGGCGTCGAACCCAATCAGAGCAGCTACTTGTAAACCTGCAACAGGTGCCAGAATATTTGAAACACCCCATGCCATGGCATACAAAGCAGTATATTGACCAAGCGATGAGCTCCCGGCCCGGGATATTGAAAAATTCATCATGAAAGGCATGGCAAGAATTTCTGAAAAACTAATAATTAGAATATAGGATATGGCCAAGACAATGTATTGCCCTCCCAGAAGCAGAAAAACTAATGAAACCGGAACGCAAACTGCTCCGAGAATGATATAGAAAAAAGGGCGATTTTGTTTTTGAAGTTGCGTAATGAGTGGCATTTCTATCAATACTACAATGAATCCATTCAAGGCCATGAGTAAGCCAATTACATCTTCGTTGTGCTTGCCCACTTTGCTCAGGTATTGTGGAATGCTGGTGAAAATCTGAAAAAAGCAGACCCCGTAAGCTGCTACTAAGATGATAAAGAGCAAATAGGTTTTGTCCTTGTAGGCCGAAAGCGGAGCAACGGAAGAGGTGGCCATTTTTCTGGTTTTCGGGTGTGCAGCTACATCATGTGGCAAGTAGAAATACAACAGAGCCGCTGCACCTAAACTTGTGATGGTGTCAACAATGAAAAGCCAGGAATAGCCGGCATGAAAAGCGATAAATCCCCCGATGGCCGGCCCAACAGAAAATCCCAGGTTAATAGCCAGCCTTACCAAAGAAACCGAGCGGGTTCTGTTTTCAACATCGCTGAAAATGCCGATAGCTGCTGAATTGGCTGGCCTGAATATGTCGGCAGTGAAGGCATAGCAAAACACAATGCTGTAAATGAGGAGCAGGTTGTGGGTGAGCAGAAGCAACAGAATAAGCAAGCCACTGACTACCAAGCTCCCGATCATGACATAGAAAAAATGAAAACGATCTGTGAGCCAACCTCCTGCAAATGAGCCCAATACGCTGCCAATTCCATACACGCTGAGGGCCATGCCAGCATCTTCAATGCCAAAGTGTAAGTCGTTGGTGATGTATAGCGATATAAACAACAGCACCATGGCTCCTGACCTGTTCACAAACATGGAAATGGCCAACACCCAAATGTTTCGTTGCAGGCCCATAAACCCTTCGAAATACAGTTGGTAGAAGCGCTTCATGAGGTGGCAAACGTAAATAGATTCTATGGGCTATTCCAATGTTTTATAAGAATAGGAATGTTGAAGGAGTTTCATGTGCAAATGAAAATTTCAAGTGAAATGTGGAAAACAATCGTGAGAAATGTGTTACATGCGAAATGAGCAGACCGATGTTTGCACAGATTTAATTACTTTGAAATGGAAGCAAAATAAAATTTCGATGAAGTATTTTAGCTGGTCATTTTTTAATAATTATTTTTTCCTAAAAAATATAAAATAAATTTGGAAGTACGAATCTGAGCTTTACATTTGCTATAGAATATAACCTTTTAGTTTATGAAAAAGTCATTACAGCCTTTGCACACACACACACACAGCGATATAAGAATATATTTGAAATATTCTTATATGTTCTAATTCTTTGTTCCTTGCCTGACTTTGCATTTGCCCAAAAGAAAGCATCGAAGCTGCCAAAAATAGGAGATATGCAAAGAGTGGTGAGTTTGAAGAGTGCACTTATGAGGGGAAACATACCAAATAAACCAGGCTACGGTTGTTTCTTTTGTGACTCTGAAAAAGAATACCCTTCCCTTGAGTGGAAGTATGACAAGACTTCTGAAATGGTATTTCTGTGTAACGAAGCTATGTTGCGATTTGGATTTAATGCTTCCCATCTTTCTTCATCAAGCACTCAACTTCCGTACCGGTATAATTTTATTGTATCTAAAGAAGAAGATGGGGGCAACACATTTGGTGAAGCTTTAACAGTTCTAAAAATTACATCAAAAGAAACACACGATGTGTGCAATGGGTTGACACTTAGTCCTTCTAACGAAAATGCTTCCTTTATTGGCACCACATCCGAGCAAGACCTTCATTTGGGCACACTGGATGGAACAAACAAAACCATAACTATAAGAAAAAGTGGAGGGCTGGTTGGCATCAACGAACTAGACCCACAGTTTGAACTTCATGTAAATGGACGTACAAAAGTGAACCAAACACTTGAAGTGGATGGCCAAATATCAGGCAATCAAAATGCATTTATAAATGGAGTTCTTTCAATCAATGAAGCAAACCCGAATGCTACTTTACATGTTGGTGGCACTGGATATGTTTCGTCTGATTTATTCGTCAACCAAGGTATCAGCGCTGGAACAGGAAGCATCGTCGGAAATCTGAACGTCGGCCAAGATATACAAGCCAAGAAAATTAACATATTCTCGGAAGGGTCTGTTAATGATGGGAACCTCAATATAGGAAGAGAAAACAAATTTTGGCATGTAACCCAAAGAAGTAGTGAAAATTTTGATTTACAGTTTTTTAGGATCACAGCCCAAAGTATTTATGGCGCACCTCTTTTGACCTTAAAAGACGACAATCAGGTAAATATTGGCATCCCTGCGGCACCAAATGCAGCTACGCTTAGGGTATATGGTAAACTGGGTATTGGGACAGATAATCCGATAAAAGAGCTTCATGTAAAAGGTTCGATTGCTTTGGAAGATATTTCTACCAGCAATTTTGCCAGGCTAAATATTGGAATGATGTAACCTCATCCTGATGCAGGTCATCAAAATGCCCGATTTTTATGCGCAGGAAAAGGTGTTTTTAATTCTTTGTATGTGCATAACCCAACAAATTGGATTGCATGGCCTGATTATGTTTTTGAGAAGGATTATTCATTACCACAGCTCAAAGATATAGAAGCTTATGTTGAGAAAGAAAAACATTTGCCTGGTGTACCTACAGCTAAGGAAGTGAATGAGAAAGGCGTCGATTTACTGGAGATGAATAAAATTTTGCTCCAGAAAATTGAAGAAATGACACTTCATTTGATTAGACTCGAGAAGGAGGTTGAAGGGCTCAAGAATTCAAAATGATGTAAAAATCTAAAATTTAGCAACAATGAAAACAGTATTTCAACTCCTTTTTGTATTCTTATTTTTTGCTTGCTGCAAAGACAAAAGTCCAAGCCCGCAGGAACCAGTAAACCCTATCGACACTGCCTTGGCAGCTAGTTGGAAATTAGTTAATCTCACTTCAAATACTGGTGTTGTTACATCTAATTCAACGAATCTTGAAATTCTAACTTCTTTTAGACAAGACACGAATATGTTAAGGTTCAATTATGGGGGAACTAGTGGAAGCGGCACTTACACTCGAAAAATTGATAAAGGAATTAATATTTCGGTTTGGAGGAGCGATGCAGGTGGATGGGCAAACGGACCATGGGTGGATTTATATCTTGAGAATATGAACAAAGCAAATTCCTATTCGATTCTTGGGGATCAGCTCAAGATTAAAACCAGTGAAAATAACTTGCTAATTTTTTCTAAGCAGTAAATTGAAAATCATGAAAAAGTTTCTGTTGATTTTCTCACTTTTTTTTCTTTGCGTGAGAGAGAATCTCTTGGCTCAAGTTAATGTTGGTGACACACCAATTAGTTGGGGCATTAAAGCTATAAATGATAAAATTGTTGTGCAAAAGTCATTTCCAATTCCAGATTTTGATGCTTTGGGCAAAGAAGATATTCAAGATGAAAAAGATGGTATTCCACCTCGGTTTGGATTTCTAAACAGAACAAGCATAAATCTTATAACTTCTGAAAATAAGGTTGCTGAAGAAAAAGAGTTTTCTATATGGAAGATTGAGATTGTTTGCCCTCAAGCATTATCGATAAATTTTATTTTTGATAAATTTTGGTTACCAAAAGGTGGAAAACTATATATTTACAGTACTGATAAAAAGCAATTTATTAGCACTTTTACAAACCAAAACAACAAAGGTACAATTAAGGAAATTCGGGGATTTGCAACAGGTTTGGTTTATGGGGACAAAGTAATTATAGAATATGAACAACCTATTGGTACTGACATAAATGCAATTATTAATGTTTCAGGGGTGATTCACGGTTATCGGTATATAAGGATTCCTGATGACATTAATAATAAGACGAGTGGTTTTGGCGCTTCATGTACTACACAAGTGAATGTAAACTGCCCTGAAGGGGACAACTGGCAAGATGAAAAAAGAGGAGTTGCAATGATGCTTATTGGCGGCACTAGATTATGTTCAGGGTCTCTTATTAATAACACTTCTCAAAATGGAGATTTATTATTTTTAACAGCTTTCCATTGTCTTGGTCCACCTGCCATATCACAACAAAGAGACGCTGTTATTAATCCAAATTTGGATGATTTTAATTTTTGGTGGGAATATGAAAGTCCAGATTGCACTAACCCTCCTTTTTCTTCACCTCCACAGGGTAGGTTTACTAATGGTGGAACTGTTTTGGCTAACAATACTGATACTGATTTTGCATTAATACGGCTTGATCCTCAAGATAATCCATTGATGGCAAATCCACCTGTAAATGTTTTTTTTAATGGATGGGACAGAACAAACAACCAGCCTAGTGGAGGTGTAGGAATTCATCATCCAAAACTCGACATTAAAAAAATCTCAACCTACAACATAACACCTATTGAAAATACTTGGTGTGTTCCAAATCCTTTAAATTATTGGCAGGTAAAATGGGTCCCTACTGTTAGTGGTTTCTCAGTTATTGAAGGAGGGTCTTCAGGCTCTCCATTATTCAATTCAAATGGAAAAATTATTGGCCAACTTTTTGGCACTTACGATTGTCCTTGGGTTACTTGCCCTGATCCTTATCATTCAGAAAATCAAAAGCCAGTTTATGGAAGAATAAGTGCCTCATGGATGATCCACCCAGTATTAGGATACTATCGCCTTAAAGAATGGCTTGACCCAGGAAGTACTGGAGCTACGAGTATTGATGGTGGTTATTATAGTAATTGCCAAAGTAATTTAACAATCGTTGACCCAATAAATATATTTGGAGATTTTCAAGCTGGAGGCTCAATTCATTCCAGCAATACCATCGCCTCTAGTGCTAACGTTGTTATGAAAGCAGGGCATTACATTCAATTTTTACCTGGTTTCAGTGCGACCTCTGGTGCAAATGTGAGTGCAACTATTGGAGTTTGTACACCAAGGATGATTCAAGCACCTTTCAGGCAAGCTGTTGATAATGAGGTGCCTTCTGTAGTTGAGCAAGAGAAGCCAGAGCTAAAACTGTATCCTAATCCGACCTCGGGCAATCTAAACATTGAAATCAAACTAGTAGAAGCAGGCGAAGTTACCTTTAGGTTGCTCAATCTGGTAGGAGATGAAATACGGCAATGGAAAACTCAATTTTCAGACAAAGGGAATTATTCATTAGAAACGAGTCTGATTCCATATCCTCCCGGCGTTTATTGGATATCAGTTTCGGGCAAGAACCTTCATTTTAACAGGAAGATTGTAAAAAATTAATCATACATTGAGATTTGAAGTCTTAATCATGTAAGAATTTATTGCACAGATATTTCAATGCCCATAAATGTACCCACGATTTCTAAATAAGTGTCTATTACACAAATGTAGGATGTTCTTCATTTGTGTAATTTTTTTTGGTATCGAAACTTATGGGCAGAAACTCGAAGGCAGCCATTGGCTTTTTGGCGATTCTGTTGGGCTTTCGTTCAATCAAGGTCCAACACCGGTTTTGAATAACTTGAACAAAAGTCGCAGCGAAAGAGGTCCAGCAACTATCTCCGATGAAAAGGGTAACCTGCTGTTTTATACCGATGGGGAAGATATATACAACCGATTGGGTCAAATTATGCCCAATGGCGAAAACATCAGTTTTGGGGATAGAGGCACTCCTAAAAGTACAATTATCACTAAAGTACCAGGCTCAGATTATCGTTATTGGGTAACTGTAGTTGGAGGTCAAACTTTAACAGGCGCTATTCAACCTGAGGTGTGGTACACAGAGGTTGATATGCGACTCAATAATGGGTTAGGCGGTATAGTTGATGGCAAAAAAAATATTTTCATACAAAGAGGGTTATCGACAGCCTTAGCCTTAGCAGATCACTCCAATGAAGTAGATAAATGGCTTATTATTCACAAAGGATTTAAGAATGCCGGTGGTGGTGGATCAGATTTAAACTACGAATTTTATTTGGTAAGCAATACTGGAATAGCATTTGTAAAAAACCAGCAAGCTATTCATACACATGGTGTTGCTGGAAGTGAATTCACTCCTAATTTTAAGGTATCACCCGACAGTGAGTTTATGGTAAGTACTGGCATTTTGGACGACCGGATTAAACTCTTTAAAATAGCGAAAGACACAGGAGGTTTTCAACGAATGTTTGTAGCAGCAAGTACTTTGAATATTGCTTATCCAGGAATAGCATTCTCGCCAAATAGCAAACTTTTATATGTGGCTGATTCAAAGAGGCTTTTTCAAATCAATTTAGATAGTTTGTTTACTCAGCAAAATGAACTGCCTCGGTCTCCGCTAACACCTCCTTATCTTTATGGAAACACAGCCATTTCAAGAATATTCTACTACACGGATTTACAGTTAGCGCCAAACGGTAAAATCTATGTAATCCCATATTCCGGAGCAAAGTTTTTAGCTGTCATAGATTGTCCAAATGAACGTGGGGTTAATTGTGGCTTCAGAGATTCTGTTGCGTGGCTGGGTGGCAGAAGCACAGGCTCACACTTTCCTGTATTAAACCAAACCCTCTTCGTCAACGCAGGCAAATTTCAGGTTCAGGCGAGTCAGGATACCATCTGCTTAGGCGACCTTGTTGAGCTATTTGGCTATGGTGCAGGGGCAGAGCAGTTTCAATGGTTCAGAAATACAGAAACGGCATCATTTTCTAATCAACCCAGAATACGTGTAGCTCCCAGCCAAAACACCACCTATCGGGTAAGAGGCCAGGGAGTCTGTTTAAGCCCCAAAGACACCACACTCACCATCATCGTTCGCCCCCCACCTCCAACCCCAAAAATCAGTGCCGTATATCCCGCCAGCCAAAACGATACCATAAACGCTTGTTTTCAAGACACCTTGGTGCTAAGGGCAACCTTTTTATCCACCGGGCAATCCCCCAATTTCTTTTGGGAAAACGGTTCGAACGCTTTCATAAGAAAAGTGGCCATTGATTCCTTGTTCATTCAATCGCTGCAACAGGGTGTAAAATCTTTTGTTTTAACCTCCTCCAACCGCTACTGCACCCGCTCCGACACCGTTTGGGTAAAAGTACTTCCCAAACCTGCTGCTCCGGTGCTGTCCATTAATCCTGTGGCAACAGGCGCTGGGTATTGCCCAGGGCAAACGGTAAACCTTTTTGCTTCAAGCGGGTTTTCGACATACCGCTGGAGCTTGGGAGACACAGCCCGGCAAATCAACTTTTCGGTGCCGCTGCTGGCTGGTTATGCAGGTGGGCGCTATCCTTTTCAGGTTTCGGGCAGCGATGCTTTTGGCTGCCGCTCTGCTTTGAACGATACTTTTTGGGTCAACTATCGGTCCAGTCCACTCAGGCCAACCATTGCCGCCAATCCCCTGCCCGGCGCTGATGGCCTGGTAAAAGTATGCCGGGGAGATAGCATTGCCTTTACAGGCCAAAACCCATACGCTGAGCCGGTGCGTTGGCTTTGGAGTAATGGAGATACCACCCAAACCTTGGTTTTGAGGCCAAGCCAGCCTTTGCAGTTTTTGAGTTTGCAGTTGCTTTATCCATCGCAAAATGGTTGTCCCAGTCCGGCAGATACGCTTGGCTATGGCCTTCATCCGCAGCCTGTTGTTTCCGGCATCAACGGGCCGCTGTCTGTTTGTCCGGGTATTCAGGGTGTGCCTTATTTGGCTTTTTCTCAATTTTCAGATTCGCTGTTTTGGCAAGTACAGGTCGGACAGGTAGCCAATCCGGTTTCAGGTTTCAGGCCTTTGGGCGATACCTTGCGGGTGAACTGGCCTGTGTTGCAAACCGATTCTGCCCGTATTTGGGTACTGCCCAAAAGTGTGTTTGGCTGCATCGGCGATACATTTTCAGCCTTGGTGCGCATCAATACCCGTTTGCGACCTACCCTGCCTTTGGGCGATTCGCTGGTGTGTACTTACAATCTCGAGCAACAATACAGGGGTTTTTTGTCGCCGGGCTCGGTGTATAGCTGGACGGTGAGCGGGGGCAACTTGCTTTCCGGCCAAAACCAAGTACAAGCCACTGTGCGCTGGCCAGGAGTTGGTGCAGGTTTGGTGCAATACCGGGAAACAGTCACCATCGGCGATTCGGTGTGCGAGGGCGACAGTCCGCCTTTGCGGGTACGCATCAACCCATCGCCTGACAGCAATTTGGTGATGCAAGGGCCAACGGCTTTTTGTCAGGGGGCTTTGGGCTCGTTTTCCCTGGCGGGTTTTGCGGGTTCAGTTTACCGGTGGACATTTTCCGGAGCCGGGGCAGTAGTCAATGTTTCCGATTCTTTGATTCAATTGCGGTATCAGTCAGCGGGTAATTTTACTTTGCAGGCGCTGGAAACCACCCGTGAAGGTTGCGTAGGAAGACCGATTTTGAAAAATGTGCTGGTCAATCCTTTGCCGGTTCCGCAGCCGGGCCCTGATTTGGACATTTGCAGCGGACAAGCAGTTTCATTGGGCTTGCCCAATCAACCCTTGCTCATGCACAAATGGACACCGCCCGTATTTTTAAACAGCGACACGGTACAAAACCCAGAGTTTCGTTCGTTGTATTCCGGCCAGGCTGACACATTGCTTCGATACTCGTTAACCTCCACTTTTTTGCAAACGGGTTGCAGTGATTCGGCAAGCCTGCAAATCAGGATAAAGCCACAACCGCCTAGTCCGGCCAGAAGCGACACGGCCTTGTGCGCCATTGGAAATATTCGCCTTGGCCAATCGCAGTCGGGGCCGTTTACCTACAATTGGCTGCCTGTTTCGGGCATCGATTTTCCACAAGACCCGGATCCGGTTTTCAGCTTACCCGCTTTGGCGGAAGAACGGGACAGCCTCATTCAAAAAACGGTGAGGGTGCAAAACGTGTTGACAGGTTGTGCTACAAGCGACACGGTTTCCATTAGTTTGTTCGCTTTTCCCAAAGTAGCCTTGGCGCAGCTTCCGGCATCATTTTGTTCAGGCGAAGCGGTGTCCATTGGGTTGAATTCTCCCCGGCCAGACCTAAGCCTTCTCTGGAACTTGGAGCCAGGAAATTTGGTGCAAACCGGAGAAGCGTTTATGTACCGGTTCGTAAATCCTAATACCCTCCATCAAAACTACCAACTGCAAGTGAGCGCCAGCAACGCCAATGGTTGCCAAACGCAAAACTTGCCAATAAACCTGACTATAAAGCCCTATCCGGTGGCAAACATATCGAGTTTGAATGCCATCATTTGTCCTGAACAGGAAAACTACACCTACACCCTGCCGGGGCCTTTTACCTACCGCTTTGAGATTGAAAATGGGCAGATTCTAAACAGCACGGACACTTCGACACAGGTGGCTTGGAACCTGAATGCCAACAACTGGCAACTTACTCTGGTGGAAACCACTTCGGATGGCTGCGTTTCTTTGCCCAAAACCGTGGCCATGCAGCTGGACGACAAGCTCGACTTCTGCGACATCAACCAGTACCCGCCATTTATTCCGAACGTGATTACCCCCAACGCCGATGGCAAAAACGATGTCTGGCAAATAGGCAACCTCCAATACTATCCACAAAATAGCCTCACCATATTCGACCGCTGGGGCAAAAAGGTGTTTGAAGCCTCGGCATACCAGAACAACTGGGGACAAAACGCCAAACCTGGAACCTACTTTTACCATTTTAATGATGGCAGAACGGGCAAGGTGTGGAAGGGATGGGTGGAAGTGATGGGGAGGTAGTTTCAGGTTTCGAGTTGAATAGTTTCGATTTCCAAATGGCCAATTGGTTTGTCATTGTCTTCAACCCGGAACGGGTAATATCTTTATAGTACAGGTGATTTCCATGTATTTCCCAACCTAAAGGGGAGGTATTATTCTTCCTCGGGCTATTTCCAGCTTTGTTCATGATGTTTACGGCCAACGGCAAGGTTCAAGGAAAAAGTACAAAGGTGAAGAGTTATACGTTGAAAGATTTTTTACGCAGTTGTAGCATCACAAGTAATACCATTGCTATACTTTGACACGACATTTAAAACAGCCTGCATGAGGAAAATCATCAGTACAGGACGGGACAAAGTCTACAGCAGTAGCTGGACAATCTTTGCAATTTATTGCGAGTACGGAGATCTGGGTATGAACTATCCCCAAAGGAAGGTTGATTTACAATTGCATTCAATATAATCTCACACACACACCGTTTTCAGCACTTCCAGCATTTTGCTGTTCTCTTTTCGGGTGCCAATAGTTATCCGCAGGCAATTGTCGCAATGGATATTTTTGGATCGGTCCCGAACAATAATGCCTTTGCTTTTGAGCACTTCAAACACTTCATTACTGTTCAAAAATCTGACCAGCAAAAAATTGGCATCCGATGGATATACCTTCACTACGCTACTTAAGTTATTCAAAATCAATTCGATGTGCTGGCGTTCATTGAGCAAATGATTCACATGAGCGGTTTTTTCGTTCACATGGTCAAGGGCAAAAGTTAAAGCTTCTTGCGTTGGGCCACTGATGTTGTAGGGCGGTTTAATGCGGTTCAAAAGTGATATTAAAAACGGATGGCCAATGGCCATGCCTGCCCGTAAAGCTGCCAGTCCCCAGGCTTTGGAAAAGGTTTGTAACACCACCATTCTGGGAAACTCCTCCAGGCGTGCCACCCAGGAACAACTTGCCGAAAAATCCACATAAGCTTCATCGATCACAACAATGCCCGGAAACTTGTTAAGTATGGTTTCAACGGCAGCTTTTTGCATCAGATTGCCAGATGGATTGTTGGGCGAACAAAGGAATAAAATCTTGGTCTCAGGCGAAACAGCCTTCGACAGCTCTTGCAAATCGGGTTGAAAGTCGGGGCGCAAAGGCACCTGAATATCAAATACCTCGTTGATACCGGCACAAACTTCATACATGCCATACGTGGGCGGCATCGTGATAATTTTGTCGATTCCCGGTTTGCAAAACAACCTGATTAGCAAGTCAATTGGCTCGTCGCTGCCATTGCCAATAAAGATGTGCTCCGTGCTCACGCCTTTCAACACGGCCAACTTTTCTTTAATAGCAGATTGATGTGGATCTGGATATCGGTTTAAAAATCCAAAGCCTTTCCAAGGGACTACAGCGCCAATTGAGTTTTCATTGGCATCCAGAAAAACCTCAGCCTGACCTTTAAATTCATCCCGGGCCGAAGAATAGGGCTTCAGGTTGAGCAGGTGCGGTCGGGCAAGTAGTTCAATTTCTTTCATCCAAGTCTCACTTTTATGGCTTCGGCATGCGCTTGAAGACCTTCTGCTTCGGCCATGTTAATGACATGCGGCCCAATTTCCTGAAGTCCTTCAAGCGTCAAGAATTGAAAGGTAACCTTTTTCACAAAACTGTCTAATGACACCCCGGAATAGGCCTTGGCAAATCCGGCTGTGGGCAAGGTATGGTTGGTACCCGATGCATAGTCTCCAACGGATTCGGCAGCATAAGGTCCCAGAAAAACCGAACCTGCATTTTTTACCTCGCCAGCCCACTCATTGGCATCTATCGTGTTGATAATGAGATGTTCTGGTGCATATAGATTCGAAAACTGCATGGCCAATTTAAGATTGTCTACTACAATGGTCAAACTGTTTTCCAGCGCCTTCGAGGCAATGTCTTTTCTGGGTAATTTTCCCATTTGTATTTCCAGTTCTTTGCCCACATTTTCTGCCAACTCGTCACTGGTGGTTACCAGAATAACCTGGCTGTCTGCCCCATGTTCGGCCTGGCTCAATAAGTCTGCGGCAACAAAAGCAGGGTTAGCATGTTGGTCGGCTATGACCAACACTTCTGATGGTCCGGCTGGCATGTCTATGGCAACACCTTCGGCAGAAACCTGTCGTTTTGCAGCGGTCACATACTGGTTTCCAGGGCCAAAGATTTTATTTACTGGTGCAATCGATTCGGTGCCATAAGCCATGGCGGCAATGGCCTGTGCACCTCCGCAACGAAAAATAGATTGAACTTGCACCAAACTTGCGGCATACAAAATGGCGGGGTGAATGTTGCCATCTTTGTCGCCTGGTGTGCACAAAACCAATTCGCTGCAGCCTGCCATGCGGGCCGGAATGCCCAACATGAGCAAGGTTGAAAACAAGGGTGCAGTACCTCCGGGAATGTAAAGGCCAACTCTTTCTATAGGTATGGATTTGCGACTACACACCACACCGGGCATAGTTTCAACCACAATTTCAGATGTTTTTTGCGCTTTATGAAACATGCTGATATTCTTGAATGCGACCTCTATGCTCGCTTTCAGTTTGTTGTCGAGCATGGCATCGGCAGCCAATACCTCTTCATGTTTCACAAATAAGGACTTTGGATGCTGAGTTTCGAATTGTGCAATGAAGCGGAACAAACCCAAATCGCCTTCTTCTTTCACAGATTGCAATATAATTCGCACCACCTCTTCAACATGGGGCTGTATAGCGGATGGCCTTCTGCAAAGTGCCTCCCAGTCTTGAGGCTTTGGATTTTTTTCAATTTTCATCTCATCGAATCATTTTTTCAATCGGGATCACTAAAATACCTTCTGCGCCAAGTTTTCTGAGAAGATCAATTTTGTCCCAAAACTCATTTTCATTGATCACAGTATGCAGCGAAACCCAGCCTTCCTGCGCCAAAGGCAAAACCGTTGGACTTTTAAGTCCAGGCAAGGCTTCTAAGATTTTTTCCAGCTTGTTTTGCGGAGCATTCAACAAAATGTACTTGTTGTCAGAAGCTGTTTGCACGGCATCCATGCGAAACAACAACTTGTCTAAAACAGCTTGCTTTTCAGGCGTTAAATTATTTTTCCCAACCAGTACTGCTTCTGATTTCAGAATGGTTTCAACCTCTACCAAGCCATTGCTCATCAAGGTGCTTCCTGAAGAAACCAAATCTACAATGGCATCGGCCAAGCCGATAGATGGGGCAATTTCAACCGAACCACTAATTTCATGCAAGTCTGCTTCTACGCCACGTTCGGCCAGAAATCGCTTTACAATTTTAGGATATGAAGTAGCAATTCGTTTGTGCTGCAACGATTGAACACCTTCGTAGGCAATACCTTTTGTAACAGCAATAGAAAGTCTACACTGCCCAAACCCCAGTTTTTTAAAAATGGTGAGTCCTTGTTGTTTTTCTTCCAGGACATTGAGGCCAACTATGCCTACATCGGCCACTTCATCGGCCACATAACCAGGAATATCGTCGTCACGAAGAAAGAGCAGATGTGCCGGAAAATTAGATGCATGAGCAGTTAGTTTGCCGGTTCCCTGTGAAAAGTGAATGCCGCAGGTTTTGATCAATTCCAGCGATTGATCGCTAAGTCGTCCCGATTTTTGAATGGCAATTTTTAAATCTGAATCGTTCATGTTGTGCTGTTGAGCCGTAAAGGTAAGCCGAAATGAAGCTTCAGAGTTTTTACACTTTACGCTTCTATATTTTACATATTAGAATAACTACAGTCAAGAAAGTTTTCGGCGATTAATTTTGAACAAAAATTCTGGGTGAAAAGTTTTTAGCATCAAATCTATTTCACTTTATCTTTTGAATTATGACATTAGCTATTGGCGATAAAGCTCCTCAGTTTGAGGGCAAAGATCAAAACGGAAACACAATTAATCTTTCCGATTTTGCAGGCAAAAAAGTTGTACTATATTTTTATCCGAAAGACGACACTCCTGGCTGTACATTGCAGGCTTGCAACCTGCGAGACAACGACGCAGCCTTGAAAGCAGCAGGCTATCAGGTGGTTGGTGTAAGCGTGGATAATGAGAAAAGCCACACCAAATTCATCACTAAATTCAACCTTAATTTTCCCTTGATAGCAGACACCGATCACAGTGTGGTTGAAGCCTACGGAGTTTGGGTTGAAAAAAGCATGTATGGCAAAAAATACATGGGAACAGCCCGCACCACATTTGTGATTGACGAAAACGGTGTGCTTACCAATATCATCGAAAAAGTGAAAACAGACAACCATACTTCCCAGATTTTGGGATAAATTCAGCATACTTTTTTCAATTGTGTTATTATTGAGCCCCAATTCAAAGGGCTCTTTTTATGTCAACAGAAGTATATTCGCTCACCGACCTTGAAGGCTTAGCCTCGCAAGTGCGTAGAGATATTGTGAGAATGGTGCACAAATGCCAGTCTGGTCACCCGGGAGGCTCATTGGGCTGCACAGATTTGTTCGTGGCACTCTATTTTCAAATCATGAATCACGACAACCATTTTAATATGGATGGAATGAATGAAGATTTATTCTTTTTGTCGAACGGCCATATTTCGCCCGTTTTTTACAGCGTCCTGGCCCGTTCAGGTTATTTTCCTGTGAGCGAGTTAAGCACCTTTAGGGCCATTAATTCCCGCTTGCAGGGTCACCCGGCTACACACGATCATTTACCAGGCATACGCATTGCATCAGGGTCTTTGGGCCAAGGTTTAAGTGTTGCTATAGGCGCTGCATTGGGCAAAAAACTTAACGGCGACCCTTCCACCGTTTTTGTTTTAATGGGAGACGGCGAGCAGCAAGAAGGTCAGATTTGGGAAGCTGCCATGTTTGCGCCTAATAACAAAGTTGACAATCTCATTGCCATTATTGACTATAACGGGCAACAAATTGACGGCCCTGTAGATCAGATTAATTCACTTAGAAATTTACGTGACAAATATGAGGCCTTTGGTTGGCAAGTGTTGGAACTCAACGACGGCAACAACATGCAGCAGGTGCTCGAAGTGCTTGGCGCTGCTAAATTCATGCTCGGACAAGGAAATCCGATTATCATTCTTATGAAAACAGAAATGGGTGCCGGTGTAGATTTTATGATGCACAGCCACAAATGGCACGGCGTGGCACCAAACGATGAACAACTCGCCGCTGCCCTGGCACAGCTACCAGAAACGATAGGCGACTATTAATCCATTCATGGTGCTATTCAGGCTTGTTTGTGTTTTTTTAATCCTGTTGGTTTTTGCGGGTTGTAACAACGACAAAGGCAAGCGGAAAATTGAGGATGTGCTGGTTGATCGAAGTCAACTTAATTGGCGTGCACCAGTTTCGTTGAGCAAAATGAAGCCTGGCGATAGCTTATTGTTGCAATGGGAGTGGACTGGCGAGCAATCGGTGACTTATCAGGTGCTCTTCGATGAAGAAATTTTGGAGGAAGAACTACCGCTCGATGCCACATCATTCAAATTTGTAATTTCAAAAAAATCCCAGCCAGGCATTCGAAAATTTAGGCTTACAGCTCGGGATTCTAAAGGGTTTGCTTTGGAAACCTCTGACCGCTCAGTCGTTATTTTGTCAGACCGAAAGCCTGAACAATTGGACTATATGCTCATTCGCACTTTTCCTCACGATGTAGATGCATTTACACAAGGATTGGTGGTAGACGATGGATTTTTCCTCGAAGGAACCGGATTGAATGGAAAATCTACCATTCGAAAAGTGGACATCAACACTGGAAAAGTGCAAAACCAGATTTCTCTCAGCCCGGAATACTTTGGTGAAGGAATTGCCGTGTTGAACAACAAATTGTACCAATTAACATGGCAAAATCATGCCTGCTTTGTGTACAACAAAAACACCTTCGAAAAAGTGCATCAGTTTTATATACCTACCGAAGGTTGGGGACTTGCATCGGATGGCCAAAAATTGGTGATGAGCAATGGAACCGAGTATCTTTTTTATGTTGATACAAATACTTTTCAGTCGGTGAAAACCATTTCGGTGTACGACGACCAAGGCCCTGTGAAAGGCTTAAATGAACTTGAATTTGTGGAAGGAATGATTTGGGCAAACATTTACCAAAGCGATAAAATTGCCATCATCGATGCTGAAAGCGGAAAAGTGCTTGCCTATTTGAATCTGGAGAATATTTTGCCAGCCAACGATGAAACAGACGAAACAGATGTGTTGAACGGCATCGCTTACGATTCAAAGTCGAAACGAGTTTTTGTGACAGGGAAAAACTGGCCTAAGTTGTTCGAAATTAAAGTGAAAGGTAAAATTCCACCCGCATGATTATTTCTCTCACCGGACTCAGTGCCTTGGTTTGCGGAGCATCTCAGGGCATTGGTTTTTCAGCTGCAAAAATCTTGGCCAATGCAGGGGCAGATGTTACACTTTTAGCCAGAAATGTCCACAAACTTGAATATGCTTTAAGTCAGCTGGATGTGCAAGCAGGACAAAAGCATAATTTTTTATCTGCCGATTTATCGAAAACTGAACTAGCATTGGAAACGGTGACCCAATACCTGAACAGAAATCCAGGGTTTCATATTTTGGTCAATAATGCTGGTGGGCCGCCGCCGGGAGCTATTGCCGATGCTGGAAACGACGATTTTTTGCAAGCTCTTCAAACGCATTTGCTTTCCAGTCATGGCCTGGTAAAACTTGTTTTGCCATTTATGAAACAGCGTGGCTATGGACGCATCATCAATGTGATTTCTACATCGGTGAAAGTGCCCATTGCGGGTTTAGGCGTTTCAAACACGACAAGGGCTGCCATGGCAGGTTGGTCTAAAACATTGGCCTTGGAAGTAGCTTCTTTTGGCATCACAGTCAACAATGTATTGCCGGGGTTCACCCAAACGCCCCGGCTCGAATCACTTTTGGAAAGTCGGGCTGCAAACGCAGGAATCAGCACCCTGGAATACGCCAATCAACTTCGGGAATCAATACCCGCCAAACGATTTGGCCAACCCGAAGAGCCGGCAGGTTTGATCGCCTTTTTAGCCTCGCCGCATGCCGGCTACATCAATGGAACCAACATTCCGGTAGACGGTGGCAGTACCGGGGCGTTTTAATAGCCTCTTTTAAAACTCGTAATTGCCATGCACTACCGTTTGCAACTTTGCTTTGTGCTTTCAAGGCTGCTTTCCTGTAGCTACAAACAGGCGGATGCTTTGTGCATAGCAGGCCAGATTCTAGTGGATGGCCAGTTGACTAATAATCCATATCAACTGCTTGAAAATCAGCAAGAAATTAATCAAAATGAAAGCGTTCTCAGACCTGGCATTTCGGTTTGCGACTTGGCGAAGGTGGCGATTTGTACCACAAATGCTGATGTGGAGAACCAATGTTTGATTAACTACAAATGTGTCTGCGGAGTAGTGAACGACAATTTTTTGTAGGTGGTGTTATGCAACGTTTTTCTTTTTCAATGTGATTTCGCCTGTTGTTTCTCTGTCCGTCCAATATTCCCCGTCCATTTTTGTGACTTTAAAACCGTCAAAATTTAAAATTGTCGAGCCGTAATGTATTTCGCTTCGTTCTCTAACCCCTGCTTTCGGAGTGTTCAAGTAAGTGTAAAATAATTGTTGGAAACCTCGTTCATTGTCAATATCAAAAGATGCACCAATGCTGTAACTGCGACTTTCCTTTGTTTTTATACGCACTTGAACGTTGAAGAAATTCTGAGTAATTGAAACTTCAATTGGAATAGGTTCAAGTTCTTTCTCTTTCCAATTTGATTTTATTGTTCCTTCCCAATTGCCTGATAGATTTGGAAACGGAACAAGCCAAGGGTAAAATATTTTCCACTTCCAAGCCAAAGCTATGAAAAGCATCCAAAGTATTATGTTTATAGAAATGGTTGTCGAAACGTGTGTGATTGCTTTATGAAAGTCAATGCTGTCAAGATTTTGAGTTAGAATAAAAATAGTGGCGTACACAATAAATGCAAGTCCTAAGATTGCAAAGGCGAAAATTCTTATGTTATGTTTAACCATATTTTAAAATTCTAAATAATTCCAAAGTTGAACCATATATTCGTTTACGTCAGTTCTTGACCATTTTCTGCCCCCACGAAGTAAATAAAGAAATTCTGAAACTTCGCCCCATTCCTTACAAGTATCTTCTTCTTTAGTTTGTTCATAGATATAGACAATTGATTGTTTAAGTCGTTCAGTCCAAGTATCGTAGTCGTTCATTATTCTGTTAGGAACATTCCAAACCAAGCATTCGAGTAAAAACGATGTAATATTATCACTTACTTTAACGCCATCATCAATCATTTGATAACGAAGTTTTCGATGAAGTCGAGTAAGTCGTTTAAATCTTCTTGATGTATTGGAATTTTTATTTACGGCATTCTGAATATGTTGCTTAGGAAAATTTACAGTTCCCCAAATTGAAGTGTCAGGATAAAATTTAGCTCCGAGAATATAAGTTCCATTTTCTGCATAACATCTGTAATTCCAAGTCGGGACAACATCAGTTTTTATTCTGTAAGTATTTCCTTTAATGGTAATGCACTTGTCATTTCTTTTAACTTCACTTCTTCCAAATTTATTTACAAGAGCATTTTCAACATCGTCCTTGAACTCCTTAAAAGTATATCCTGCGGAAGGAAGTTTATCTATGCCAATATCAGCTTCAGTTGTATTGTCTGGTAATTCAAAAAAGAAACCGTCTGTGTATCTTACATTAATATCAATGTCACTATTAAGCTTTACGTTAGTGTCATTAGCATATGAACCTTGTCCAAAAGTTTCGGTTGAAATTTTCTTTAATATTTCATCTTCATTAATGGCTTCTCTT